>JBMNSO010000237.1:0-2505 GCA_050945235.1 Mahellales bacterium | reverse complement strand
ATCTTGAGTACCTCCTCTGTTATTTAAGGGTCGCTTCGCGAAGGCTGACACCTCGTATGTTAACAGGAGGTACTCTTTTTTTCAAAGCTCATTTTTGTTTATTACAGGAATGCTCCATATAGCTATCAATTACTATTTGACGGTCAAATTCGCGTTCTACCTTGGCCCGACCCGCTATTCCCATTTGTTTTTTGTTTTTATATGGCAACTTTATAAATTTTTCTATCGTATTAACTAGAGCCGATGTATTCTTTACCTCAAAACCACAACCTGATACACCTTCATCAAAGTGTCTCTGCAACCGGGAATATTCGAAGCTATTACCGGGCGGCCACTTGAAGCAGCCTCAAGTAATACATTTGCCATACCTTCATGGTAGGATTGAGTATTTATGCGGCCCATTTTATAAAGCTATGTACATCCTCCTGCCAAAGGATAGAAATCTACTCGTTGACATAAATCAACCCCATTGTCTGCAGAATTGCTTGATTAACCTTTTTTACATCAAACTTTTCTCTTGCAATTTCCAGGCTTGTCTTGCCCATTTTCTTACATAGGTTGGGATTAGAAATTAAATAATTCATCCTATCAACTACTCCATAAATATCCCCTACAGTGACAAGATATCCATTATATCCATCTATAACGGTTTCCCTACATCCAGGTGCATCACTTGTTATAATTGATCTTCCCATTGCCATAGCTTCCAGAACAGTCTTTGGTGTTCCCTCATGATAGGATGGCAATACATATGTACTGCATTGAGCAATAAATGGTCTCACGTCGCTCTGTTCTCCGAAATATTCTACGATTCCATCATCTATATACGGCCTAAGTTCCTCCGGTTTTAGTGCTGAAGGATTGCTGTCATAAGGACCTACCAGTAGACAGCGTATTTTGGGATATTGTGACTTAACTATCTTACAAGCTTCTAAATATTCCATTATACCTTTATCCTTTATAAGTCTTCCTATAAAGAGAAATGCCGGTTCTGACGGTAGTGGTGCTGGCTGAAACTTCTGCAGATTAACTCCAGATCCATTTACAATTACAGTCTTATCAGTACTTATTAAGCCATTACTGACAAATTCATTTTTATCATCGTTGTTTTGGAAAAACACTTTCTTGCTGCAACTACATGCGATTTTGTATTCTATTTTCATAATGGCTTTAACTATTTTATTTTTAGTACTAGTTCCTCTGAAAATAGAACCAAGTCCAGCTATTAGTGGGTAGACCTCTTTAATACCATTTAATTTTGCAGCTATGCTGCCATATATGACCGTCTTAGCTTGATAAGCGAACACCTTGTCTGGTTTCTCTTTTTTCATAAACCTGCATAAATCGACAAGGGTCTTTAGGTCTTTAAATGGGTTGATACCATTACGTTCAACATGCAATTGTCTATAATCAATATTATGTTCTCCAAACCTATCCTGCCAATCAGCTTCAGGATCAGCACCTAAAGCTATTACTGTATGACCATTATTTATAAACTCTTGCATCATATCCATACGAAACCAAAATAATGATGGTGTATGGCTCGAAAGTACAGCTATCTTCATATCATAGCTCCTAGTTTGATTTCAAATAGACTTAAGATATTGTTTTACTTCTATTTGAATCCCGTCTTCAAAACTTATAGGTTTGTAATCGAAATCTCTTGTTGCATCCTCGTGGGAATAACTTCTATCTTCACCCATTCTTTGCACTTTTTCAACATAATCAATTTTCCCTAACGTTAGCAACTTAGCTGCTCTAGCTAAAAACACTCCAAACCCTATGGGCACATTAACAAAGGTGGTTTTCTTTTTAAGGTTATTGCTTACCAACTGAAAAACTCCTATCGGATTGATCCCTCATATTTATGATTAATAAGTTCTTTTAAGAAATAACTGCCACTATGCCCTGTAATTCCAGTAACTAATAGCATTATTACACCTCTACTGTTCTATTAACTAGTCTGTAGATTATGGTTCCTTCGTAGCCGCAATCTCTTTATGCTCAATTGTGCTATTCCCACCTTCCACGATCCCATCGCTTTTAAGTACGCTAATGATAGTGCTAAAAAAGCATTTAACATCCATCATTAACCCAATCTTTTTAACATACTCGCCGTCTAGCTTTGCCTTAACTTCTATGGGCAGTTCATCTCTTCCATTAATCTGTGCCCATCCAGTAAGCCCTACCGGTACATCATTAGCACCATATTTATCTCTCTCTGCGATCAGATCATATTGATTCCACAAGGCCGGTCTTGGGCCGATAATACTCATCTGTCCAACAAATATATTCCAGATCTGCGGTAACTCATCTAATGAAGTCTTTCGTAAAAACTTCCCTACCTTCGTTATCCATTGATCTGGATTTTCTAAGAGATGTGTAGGTGTATCCTTTGGTGTATCAATCCGCATGGTACGGAACTTCAATATATTAAAGTGACTCTTATGTATCCCAACCCTTTTCTGCTTAAACAGTACAGGGCCTTTTGAGTCAAGCTTAATT
>JBMNSO010000236.1:0-2544 GCA_050945235.1 Mahellales bacterium | reverse complement strand
TCGGGTGAAAATCCCGAGCGGTCCCGCCACTGTATACGGGGAATCCTTCTTAATAACCACTGGCTCATAGCCGGGAAGGAAAGAAGTGTTATGATCCGTTAGCCAGGAGACCTGCCTGTTTATATGGTATTGCTTGTTCCATTAAGGGATAAGAGGATGATGGTAAAGTCCTTGAATACAATAAACTTGTATTCAAGGACTTTTTGTTTTATATGAAATAATAATATAAAAATGGAGGTATCATACATATGTCAAGCTTAGAACAAACATTGGCCAGAATAACCCCGGGTAATGATGAGGCAGCCAGGAGGGCACAAGAAAGGCTGGATTCATTGACCAAACCGCCGGGTAGCCTGGGAGTCCTTGAGGACATAGTCATCACCCTGGCCTCTATCACCGGAAATGCTATGCCCAGGGTTGATAAAAAGGTGGTTATTATTATGGCGGGGGACCACGGGGTTACCGATGAAGGGGTAAGCGCCTTTCCCAAGGAGGTAACGCCCCAGATGGTGTTGAACTTCCTATCGGGAGGTGCGGCCATAAACGTCCTTACCCGCCATGCCGGGGGTGAGATAGTATGCTGTGACATAGGTGTGGCCACTGATATCACCCACCCAGGGCTGCTGGTCCGTAAGGTCAGGTATGGGACAGACAACATGGCCAAGGGCCCCGCTATGTCCCGACAAGAAGCAATAAAGGCCATAGAAACGGGCATAGAAACAGCCCGGGACGAAATAGCAAAGGGAGCTCAAATGCTGGCCACCGGTGAGATGGGTATAGGCAACACCACCGCCAGCAGCGCTATCCTACAGGTCTATTCCGACCATGGTTTAAAGGATATAGTGGGCAGGGGTACCGGCCTGGACAATAACGGCTTGTCAAAAAAGGCCATGGTAATTGAAAGGGCCATTAAGGTTAATAAACCCGACCCTTCTGATCCCATCGACGTATTGTCCAAGGTGGGCGGCCTGGAAATAGCCGGCCTAACCGGTGTCATACTGGGTGCTGCCGCCAACAGGGTACCGATCGTTATCGACGGCTTTATCTCAAGCGCCGCTGCCCTTTTGGCATCAAAACTAAAACCTGAGTCGGTCCAATATATGTTAGCATCCCATGTATCGGAAGAACCGGGTCATAAAGTTATGTTAGATATGATAGGCCTATATCCCATGCTCCATATGAAAATGCGACTGGGGGAAGGCACGGGTGCGGCTCTGGCCTTCCATATTATAGACGCGGCCACCAAAATCCAATCAGAAATGGCCACCTTCCAGTCGGCAGGGGTATCTTCGGGCAAATAGATGCTGCATCGTCCGACTCAACTTCAGGCAACAATTCTTGGAAAATGCATGGTTTTAGTGTAATACAGCTTTTATAGCGGTCATACAATACGGCCTTTATAGCTGTCATAATTTTCGGGGCAGACATAACTTAGGGAGGATAAATGACTTTTAGCAAAGACACAGTCTGCCCCGAAACCCTGTACCACTAAAGCTTATCCTTAAGATACCTGCCCAGTTCCTTATCCACCCTGCTTATATGCTTATTAAGCCAGTCAATTACTATACGGTTGGTTAGTATTACTAAATATATATTAACTCCATCGGTCTCCAGCCTGTCCTTGAGCTGTGAAAAATTTTTTATAAACTCTTCGTGGTAGGTCTTGTGAGCCTTATACCCGGGATAATTGTATTTGATCATGTACTTCTCTTCGGCGTCGAAATGTTCCACTACATAATTGCCTAAAAAACCGATCATTTCCCCAACAATAGTTCTGCCCCTTCCGGCATTACATGCATCCAACAGGTCATTGATTTTTGCAAAAAGCGTCTTGTGCTGCTGGTCTATCTTTTCAACACCCACCGCTAAATCCTTGGTCCACTGTATAGACATTTTCCATCCCCCTTATACAAATATTTATTGATTATATACCACCTTGGTATTAAGTTAAACAAAAAAAAGGCAAGTACTTGTGCCTCAAGACATACGTACTTACCCCTTCTCAGCATTATCGTTATCCATGGGCGATAGCCTTATTTGGTTCCGAATAACCTATCTCCGGCGTCCCCCAGACCGGGTATTATATAGCCATGTTCGTTTAGCCTTTCATCCACAGCTGCAACAAAGATATCAACATCGGGATGATCCCGGGTAACACGGTCCACGCCCTCCGGCGCGGCAATAATATTGACCAGCTTTATATTCTTTACCCCCCTTTGCTTTACAAAGGTAATGGCCGCCGATGCGGAACCGCCGGTAGCCAGCATGGGATCTACCAGTATCAAATCCCTCTCTTGGGCGTCTATAGGCAACTTGCAATAATACTCCACCGGCTCAAGGGTGTCGGGGTCACGATAGAGTCCGATATGCCCTACCTTGGCAGCGGGAATAAGCTTTAAAATGCCTTCCACCATCCCCAGGCCGGCCCTTAATATGGGTATAATACCTACCTTTTTACCGGCAATGACCTTTGTCCTGGACTTGGCCACCGGCGTCTCTATTTCCACCTCTTTTAGAGGCAAATCCCTTGTTACTTCGTATGCC
>JBMNSO010000235.1:0-2545 GCA_050945235.1 Mahellales bacterium | reverse complement strand
CAATTCTTCAGGCAGCTCAACCTCTACATCGGGTTTTATGCCTACGCCGTTTATATTTCTTCCTTTGGGTGTAAAGTAGTTTTCTGTAGTAAGCTTTAAGGTAGAACCATCTTTAAAATTTATTATGGATTGCACCGATCCTTTTCCATAAGTTTGGGTACCTATAACGAATCCTGCGCTATTATCTTGTATTGCCCCTGCAAGGACTTCCGAAGCACTGGCGCTCATTCCATTAACCAAAACAGCAATGGGAAGGCCTATGCTATTCTCATCGGACCATTTCTCATCCCTATTACCCTCTTTATCTTCAGTGTATACTATTAACGCTTCGGGAAGTAGCAAGTCTGCAATTTGTGTGCAAATATAAAGATATCCCCCTGGATTATTCCTTATATCCACCACTAAACCCTTTAGTTCATGTTCCTCCATTAGAGCATTTAACCCATTGGCAAATTCCTCGGCTGTGTTTTGATCAAAGGACGAAATTGAAATATAGCCAATGCCGTTATCCAGCATTCTATGTTCTATGGTATCCTGGATAATTATATCCCTTGTCAGTGTGAACTCCAACAGGTCATCCTCGCCTTCGCGGTATATGGTGAGAGCTACTTGTGTACCCTTTTCACCCCTTAGCATACTGACTGCCATATCATAGTTTTCGTAACTAACTTTTTTTCCATCTATTTCAACCAGTTTATCGCCGGGTAATATCCCCGCCTTCATACTAGGACTGTCCTTAAAGGGTTTAATAACGGTGATCAACATATCCTCCGGGTCAATTGTTACTAGTAACCCTACTCCTCCATAGGTGCCCGACAGATTTATTTGCAGTTCAGCATTCTCTTCAGGGGTTAAATAAGCCGAGTATCTATCACCAAGCGATGCCACCATACCCTTTATTGCCCAATCCATAATCATCTGGTCATCGCTATCACCTACGTATCGATTCTTAATGAGGTCTTTTACTTCATAGATTTTTTGAGCTTCCATTAGTCTGTTATAATCTTCACGGGATATAATAACCCTGTCTCCTTTTTTAACGTTTAAATACTCGCTTACCTTTATGGTCAACACACCTGTAACAACACTGGAAAACAATATTAATAATACCGCGCCTAACGCCAGTTTCCTTTTGCTTATCATTGGATAATATCGCCCCTCAATAATAAAAAATGGTAGTCTTATTAAATATATTAAAATTATATAGCCATTATAACACTTAAGTATGCCATTATCAAAATAATTTCCTGAAAAAGGGCTTGCATAATTAAAGGCCACCCCTTTGGGCAGCCCTTAAATGCAACAACTTTGATGTTTTGTTAGCATCCTTCAAAGATTCTTTTTATTTTAAATAATTCCAAGGATTTCGATGGTTTCCGTTTATTCGGGTTTCAAAATGGAGATGGGGTCCGGTGGACAGACCAGTGCTTCCCGCTTTAGCAATGACCTGGCCCTTTTTCACATTCTGACCCGGCGACACTACCACCTTAGAATTGTGGGCATAGAAGGTTGCCAATCCACCACCATGATCCACTATAACCACATTCCCATATCCGCTACTATACCACCCGGCAAGAAGCACAACGCCGTCTCCGGCCGATACTATATTGGTACCATAGGGACATCCGATATCGATCCCCGTATGCATTTTCCAATACTTTAATACTGGATGGTACCTATTGCCATACCCGGAAGTAACGTTATAGTACCCAGATACCGGCCAACCCAAGGCACCATTGTTGTATCTATCCCCGCCTCTGCTGCCGCCGCTATTCCCTTGTTTCTGTTGCTGTTGTAGTTGTCTTTGTCTCTCTTTTTCCTGAAGATCCTTTATTGTCTTTTCTAACTTCGCCGCTTCCTGTTCTAATTCCTTGATTATTTGCTCATGTTTTTCCTCTTGCTCCTGCAATTCATTGAGGAAATCCTGTTTTTCCTTTTTCTTATTCTCTATCTCATCCTTCTGCTTGGTGATAGTTTCTTTATTCTCTAATATCTCCTGCTGTTTTTGCTCAAGCTCCAGCTTTTTATCCTCTACTTGCTGCTGCAGCTCCCGCATGGTATGTAAGACCCCTGAATCGAATTCGAGAATCTTTTCTATTGCTTCGAACCTTGCGATCAGGGCATTGATACTGTCAGCACCAATCAACAGTTCCAGCATGCCATAGGGACCGCTCATGTACATAGCCCTTAAACGGGCATCCATTAATTTCTTCTGTTCATCTGCCTTTCTAATCGCCTCTTCAAGTTCTGCCCTGGTAATTTCCAGTTCCTTTTCATTATCCTCCAGCTGATTTTGAACCTGGGCCAATTCCCGTTCCTTTTGCTCAAGATCCTTCTCAATGGCTTCCAATTGAGAGAAGACCTCATTCTGCTGATTCTTTATATTTTCCAACTGCTGCTGAGTAGACTTTTTGTCCTCGTTTACGTTTTTTAGCTCATTTTTCTTATCGTCAATATTACTGGCCAAGACCTGACCCACCATGCAAAAAACAATTAATATCGCTAAAATGCATATACTTAACCTTTTAAAAATCACATTAAACCC
>JBMNSO010000234.1:0-2564 GCA_050945235.1 Mahellales bacterium | reverse complement strand
GGCACTGACACCCTGGCCTATGTACACGTCACTACACGCGATACCCGTCTCCTCGCCCCGGGCGGCGGCCGCCAGGGCCGGGCTTACGTCCTTTATGTGCATATGGGTAAGGTACTTTCGCAGCTCCTTTAGAAACTCCAGGGGATCGTTGCCGGCTATGTAGGTATTGCCGGTGTCCATGTTAAATCTTAAGTATTCCGATTCAAAGTGGGAAAGAAGTTTGAGCATGAACTCAGCATCGTTGGTCAGCACGCCGTGGGGCTCAATATTGATTATCATCTTGTAGTCCTGGGCCCATTTGAGGACCTCGGTATAGTTCTTCACGGCTATCTTGAAGGCCTCGTCCCGGGTCAGGCCCTTTTCCAGCCGTGCACTGTCGGTGGTGTCCACCTTTGTACAGCCCAGCTCGCTGGCAAACCGAATGCCCTGCTGGGTATACCTCACCCCGTACATGGTACCCACATTGTCCATCAGGGGAAAGGCCGCATCCAGCTGGGAGAACCTCAAACCCTTACTCTCCACAAACCGTCTGATGGCCCGGGGGTTCTCCAGTGTACACACCGATGGTTCATAGCCCATGCACTGTACATACATAATACCATCGATAAAACCGCATTCTATATGCTCCAGGTTATACTTTGCGCCCAGTTCCACACCCGCTGCAAAGGAACCGCTCAGTTCCCGAAGATTGTCGGTATGCATACCCAGCCTGATCATAAAAAATACCTCCTCATTTTTATTTAATGTACCTAACGTACATAATTAATTCAAATTCACATCATACGGAGGTCCTTATGCTTATACGTATATTATATTATTTATTGGCAAAAAATACAAAAGAATTTTTAGTCCGGGCTTATTCTTGAAGGGGACTTTGAAAAGGTTGCAAGGAGTCCATATACACCTATGCCGGCAAGGGCGCCGCAGCTATCGATTATCACGTCCCTTATCTGTCCCGCCCTGCCGGGTACAAAAAGCTGATGGGTTTCATCGGATATGGCATAGGCCGCACAAAGAACTAAAGCCAGGGCAACGGCTTTAGTTCTTCTGAAACCGCTTCTTCTTAAAGAGCCCAGCACCAGGATGCCCAGTACAAGGTAGGATAAAAAATGGGCGCCCTTTCTTACGATAAAGTTGAACCGGTTTATATCCATATGGCTCTGGGGGAAGATTTTACGGATAAACCCTACAATAGCCTGTACCAAGCCGGTACTGAGTGCGCCGGATTCTATAGATGTTTGGTGGGAAAGGTAGAATATCACCACCATCCAAAGTATCGCCGCAACCCAAAAGAGGATGGCGGGCAGTTTTTTATTGGGCATTGTTCATGTTGTCTCCTCTATGTATAATTCTTCTCAAAATTCCATGCATCACGAACCATTTCTTTTATGCCTCGTTTTGCCTTCCAACCCAGTTCCCTCTCTGCCTTACTTGCGTCGGCATAGCATTCTGCAATATCGCCCGGTCGGCGGCCCACTATTTCATAGGGTACCTTAATAACATTGACTTCTTCAAAGGCATGTACTAACTGTAATACTGAAGTACCCTTGCCGGTTCCTAAGTTGTAGATATGTACACCTTCAGTTAGTTTCTCTATAGCTGCAACATGCCCTTCGGCCAGATCAACCACATGGATATAATCTCTAACCCCTGTACCATCTACTGTTGGATAGTCGTTTCCGAAAATCTTAAGTTTTTCCAGCTTACCCTTAGCCACTTGGGTGATATATGGCATAAGATTGTTTGGAATGCCACGGGGTGCTTCGCCTATTAACCCGCTTTCATGGGCACCTATGGGATTAAAGTAGCGGAGTAATGAAACTGAAAACTTTGGATTGGCCTTTGCTGTATCTGTTAGTATCCTTTCACTAATGGCTTTGGTTTCGCCGTAGGGATTGGTGGCTGGAAGTAAGGCCATGGTTTCAACAAAGGGAACCTTGTTTTCTCCATACACAGTAGCGGATGAACTGAATACAAATTTGTTAACCCCATATTTCAGGCAAGCCTTGGCTAAAACCATGGTACTGACAGTATTGTTGTAATAATACTGAAGGGGGTTCTCTACAGACTCCCCTACCGCTTTGAGACCTGCAAAATGAATAACGCCATCTATTGAGTGGGTTGAGAAGATGGAATCAACAGCTTTTTTGTCAGTTACGTCTACTTTATAGAAGATAACATCTCTACCCGTTATCTGTTTTATTCTTTCTATTGTTTCAGCTTTGCTGTTGCATAAATTATCGGCGATAATTACTGTATGATTATTATTCAATAATTCAACACAGGTATGTGAGCCGATATAGCCTGCGCCACCGGTAACTAGTATTTGCATTTAGGTGGTTCACTCCAATTCTTTTTTATATTATTTTATTTCACCTTATAATACTCTACATACCAATTTGCAAATTTCTCTAGTCCTTCTTCTATAGAAGTTACAGGCTTAAATCCTACTGCTTTTTCAAGTCTATCCGTAGAAGCATATGTAACTGGTACATCTCCTGGTTTGATTGGTTCGAAGATTTTTTTAAATTCCACTTTTCTGCTTAAAGCGTTACTTAAAGCTT
>JBMNSO010000233.1:0-2565 GCA_050945235.1 Mahellales bacterium | reverse complement strand
CAAAGCATATTGTGCTGTTTGGAGAAGCCCTTATTAGGGCTTCTCAGTACTATTTTTTCAGGGCCATTAAATATACTTCTTCATTCTTACCTTCATTAAGCTGTTTTTCTGCCTTGCGCAGTACCTCCATCTGATTTTCATCCAGCTGAGCAAAATCCAGCTTGTCCAATTGGTTCATCTATAAACACCTCCTGGCAATAGGGTTACCAAAATTGTTCCAATTAATTCAGAATTTGTTCCCACATCCTTAGAAAGGGATATGGGTTAAAGGCCTTATCATTTTGATATATTCCAAAATGCAGATGGGGCTCGAACTTGCCGGTTGTACCCTCGGCACCATACCCCGAATCACCAACGTAACCTATTATCTGTCCCTTTTTTACCGTCATACCTTGAAAAATGCCGTCTTCGTAACGGCAGAGGTGGGCATAATAAAAATATATATTTCTTTCATCCATAATACCAACACGCCATCCACCCAGGGTGTTCCAACCCAAACGGGTGATCCTGCCATCACTTACACTTCGTACGGCAACGCCCTTATGACAAAAAATATCTATACCCTCATGTCTTCTGTCTCCGCCGAAGGTCCTAGGATAATGCCAGTCATTGTCATAGATGTAGTTCTCCTTTGTATCAATGGGAAAAACCTTGTTCTCTAAAATATCATTAATGGCCTTATGTTTACATATTTCAATACCAATTCTATTCATATTATACCAGACTACAAATTCTCCCCACCCTTGCCCTCTATCAATTGCTTTATGAAGTTTTTGGGCCGCATATTCGATTTCCGTATCCGATGGGTTATTCAATCCCTTTAGTTTGAAATAGGCTGAGAGATAATACCATGGTATCTCATACCTGTGCTGGGCATTAAAATATTTCAATAGCAGCCCATCCTGAAAATCATCAGGATTATAATATAGTCCATTGTTATAATACCAAAATACCATCAAAACTATAGTTATAAATAACAATAAAAATATAATAACAGATGCCTTTGGCATATTCCTTATATTAAATTTCGATCTGATAATAATCAACTCCAAAAACAAAGAACTGTAGTAACACCACAGTTCTTTTGTAATATTAATCTATTATCCTTGTGTTGCCATTTTATATTTCAATTTACAAAAATTATTAAACAATAAGGCTTTGTTAAGTACCGGATTGCTCTTTATCGGTCTGTTCCTCCACTGGCTGTTTATCTTTGGGTTGCCCACCGTTGGATTGTTCCCCTGCAGGCTGTTCCTCCACTGGTTTTTCATCCCCGGGTTGCTCTCCTCCGGACTGTTCATCCTTGGGCTGTTCATCTTTGGGTTGTTCCCCTCCAGGCTGTTCTTCGTTGGGTTGCTCATCCTTGGGTTGTTCCCTTCCAGGCTGTTCTTCCACTGGCTTTTCATCTCCGGGTTGCTCTCCTCCAGGCTGTTCATCTTCTTCCGTCTCTTGCTCTTGTTTTTTCAGTTCTTCCTCCAGCTTTTTTTGCTTCTCCTGTTCTTCCCTTAATACCCGCTGCTTTACATAATATACATCATTGTGCATATTAATCTCAATTTCTACACCAAAGATCTCTTTTACTAACCTCTGCTTATCCCTTTCGTATGCACCCCAATAACTGGTACCATCAATGTTTAAAAAATCGCCGCTTATCGTATAGGTTTTTATATCATCCATGGTAAGATCCTTGGCAAAGAATGCCAAAGTTGCAATATGGGTAAATTCAAGATCGGTATATATCTTTTCTCTGACAATGCTATATATTTGTGGTATGTTTTTCAGCTGATTTGTCCTAAACAATTGCCTGAAGATGGCCATAATCACCCTTTGCTGCCTGCCTACCCGGTCTATGTCCCCCCTGCGTGTATATCGCCACCTGCTGTAATCCATAACCTGCTGCCCTGTTAGTTTTTGTTTCCCTGGTTTAAGCTCCCTACCGCCTAATTTTACAGGCACATCCACTTCCAGCTCCAGCCCTCCCATTGCGTCAATTATTTCCTCTACTACATCCATATCTAGTCCTACATGGTAATTAACCGGAATACCCCCTAGAAAATTGGTCACCGTTTCCCGAGTCAGGGCAAAGCCATCCTTTTTAAGACCTCCACCGTAAGCAAAGGCGCTATTTATCTTATTATAAGCATTTCTGCCGGGAATCTTTACATATGTATCTCTGGGTATTGATAGTATCGCAATTTTTTTGTTTATGAAATCGATGGAAAACAGCATCATAGTGTCTGTCCTAAAAGCACCCATGGTATTAAGCCTTTGTTCATTAAGGTCCATACCCAGCAGTAGAATATTGACCCTACCTTTCATAAAACTAAGATCAATGTCATATTCCGGCTCCGTTGAATCTGTTGCATCCGCCTTTACTGTTTTAGAGGCTGAAGTATTATCAGACGACTCTGTATCAAAAACCTTAACCGGGTTACTTATTTGATATACAAAATAACCTACAATACAACCGGATATTAAAAGAAAAACAATAACCGACTTTATAATTTTTGATTTCATAGGTAAGTCCCTTTCTCAATTATATATTTATACCATATTTAAACCAAT
>JBMNSO010000232.1:0-2569 GCA_050945235.1 Mahellales bacterium | reverse complement strand
GGGGTTTAAACCCCTGGCCGGGGGCATATACATATTACAAAAATGCCTTAGTAAAAATTTGGAATGTTAATATAATAGATACGGGAGAAAATAAAAGCAAGGGTGGAACAATTATAAAGGCGAACAGCAAGGAAGGCATCTGGGTTGCTGCGGGGGATGGTATCATAGAAATTATGGATATGCAGGCGGCAGGTTCCAGGCGGATGAATGGCAGACAATACATGATGGGACATCATTGGGATGTTGGAGAAATTTTAACCGGTAAGATTATCGAATGAAGGACATGGAAACAAGGTACAAGCTGGTTATTGGTATACTCCTCATCCATATTGTTATCTTTGTTCTACTGCTAATTGGTATAAACTATTCATTCAGCCATAATATGGCCGCCCTACAAACAGCCCTCAATATTCTGATTATTGCCCTTATGGGCCTGTTTCTGGTATCGGCAGCCATTGTATGGCTGATAGTCATAAGTAAGGGTCGGCTGATACAAAGCTGGATCCTTGGCCTGTTTAGGTTTGGGTTTAATTTCTTTTATTCCTGTTGTTGCTTTACCGCCCGGCTACTGAAAGTAGATTTGGACATTATCCATAAATTTTTTACTGAGCTGAATAATACCATGGTGGTCAATAAAGGATTGGTTATAGAACCCGGCGAAATACTGGTTTTGGCACCCCACTGCCTGCAGTGGTCCCAGTGCCGGTACAGGATAACCAATAGTGTAGACAACTGCAGGATGTGCGGGAAATGTATTGTCAAGGATTTGATAAACCTGGCCAAAAAATACGGGGTTTCCCTGAAGGTGGTATCCGGCGGTACTCAGGCCAGGAGAGTGGTCCACAAAAGTTCGCCCAAGGCGATTATTGCTATTGCCTGTGAACGGGACCTAATGTCGGGTATCAAGGAAATAGACAGGATCCCGGTGGTGGGTGTATGCAATATCAGGCCCAATGGACCCTGTGCTGACACCATCGTGGATTTAGACATAGTGGAACAGCATTTGATACAATTGACGAAAGGAGTGAAGTAAACATGTGGGGATATGGATACTACGGTGGAGGCTGGGGCACCTCACTGCTCTTTCTCCTGCCGGCCATACTACTGGCAGTGTATGCCCAGTATAAGGTGAGCAATACCTTCAGGAAATATCTGCGGGTACGAAGCCAAAAGGGATATACCGGGGCCCAGGTTGCCAGGCAGCTGCTAAGCTCCCAAGGCCTTAACCATGTACCGGTGGAAATGGTAAGGGGCACCTTAACCGATCACTATGACCCCCGGCGTAGGGTACTGCGTCTGTCGTCGGAGGTATATAACGGAACATCCGTGGCCTCACTGGGCGTTGCCGCCCACGAGAGCGGCCATGCCCTGCAGCACCATAACGGTTATATACCCCTTGCCATAAGAAACAGCCTGTTTCCCATTGCCAGCTTCGGTTCGCAGATGGCATGGTTTTTGGTACTGTTGGGTCTTGTTATGAATGCATTAAATCTTGTAGATATTGGCATAATTCTATATATAGCCGCGGTATTGTTTCAGGTGGTCACACTGCCGGTGGAGTTTAATGCCAGCTCCAGGGCGATTGAGATGCTGGAGACCGGCGGCTATATAACCCGCGAGGAGGTAAAGCCTACACGCCGGGTCCTCAGTGCGGCGGCACTCACCTATATAGCCGCCATGGCAGTGGCCATTGCCCAGCTGCTCAGGTTACTGGCACTGAGAAACAGCAGAAGATAAGTCATAGAAATTACCTTGCATTGTAGTGCAAGGTAATTTGCTTTGAAGCTATTGGAGGATGAACGATGGACAACCCGAGAAAGATAGCACTAGGAATACTTCAGGATATTACTGAAAAGGCTGCCTATTCAAACCTGTCTATAAAACGGGTGTTGGGGAGTAGCGCCCTATCCTCGGCCGATAAGGCCATGGTGACCGAGATGGTATATGGCACCCTAAGGCATATGATAACCATTGATTACATAATGGGAAAGTTTGTTAGGGGCGGTCGGGTATCCGGAAGATTGAAGAATGTACTTAGGCTGGGTATATACCAGATTATGTTCATGGACAAGGTACCGGATTTTGCAGCGTGTAATGAAAGCGCCAAACTGGCCAGGAGGTTTGGCGGCCAGTGGTCCGTCAACTTTGTAAACGCTACCTTGAGGAATATAATCAGGAACAGGGAAGACATTGAATACCCCAGCGGGGACTTGGGTCGGTATCTGATGTACAAATATTCTTATCCCCTTTGGATGGTATCCCTGTGGATAGACCAGTATGGCGCCGAGACCGCAGAGAAAATATGTGCCTCCGGCAATGAAAGGCCCCATCTTACCCTAAGGGTCAATACCTTAAAGGCCGATGCCGGTGAAGTAATGGAATCTTTAGCCCGGGAAGGGATAAACTGTGCAAATTCAGAGAAGTGGGATAATATAATAACAGCAAAGGAAAGTAATGGCAATATCCATGATACCCAGGCCTATAAACATGGGTGGTTTATGGCCCAGGACCCCGGTGGGATAGCCATATCCAAGCTCTTGAGCCCCAACCCCGGACAATTGGTAATCGA
>JBMNSO010000231.1:0-2569 GCA_050945235.1 Mahellales bacterium | reverse complement strand
TACAGTACAGTAGTACTAGCCAGTTAATGCTAAGCCTGATTGCAGGTATTATAATGAGTAGGGGATTTTACCAACCCAAAAATAACAATTAAATCTGATTAGATCTTTAGAGCCTTTTCAAAAGTTTTGGTGGTAGCATCGTACTCAAGCAGGTACTGTTTAAGTGCTGTATTGTTGTAACCCTTTAGACGTTAATGCCCCAAGGTGCCATTCTATTTTCTTCCTCCAAAAACAGCTAACTCGTTAACAGATAATAAGCGTCACAACAACAGTTTTCCATACTCTCCTCCCTTAATAAACTAATTATTTCTTCCAGCCCCACAACCATAATCCATTATGCGACAGACGGTATATTGTCCCAAATCTGCTGACATAGTGTGAACATGTTTTGATTTTAAGGGACATTTTTAGCGGGTAGGCCCCAAAACTATCATTCTATTTTTGCTTATGGTATTCCGAATTGCTAATTCCACATAAAATCGAACCTATGACTATCCCAACTGGCAGAACAATGGCTACGATCATACGAAAATATTTACCATATGTCTCCAGCGCTTTTGTTAAAACCATTTTACCCCAACCCCTTTCTAAAAGCCGCAACATACCTAACTATAGCTGCAAAAACATTCCTCATAACAGCATTTTTTAGATCAGAATACGCCAGAAAACAGTTCGTTAACATTCACCCAGCGGTTTATTAATCTTGGTGTCATAATGTTTCTTAGATTTATCTCTCGCATAATTGTTGATTATCCGGCAACTTATGAAAAATACACAATCATTAAGGTAGCAACCATGCTTATACATCCAATAGATGAGATTATTTTCATTATTTGCTGTCCAGATTTGAAATAGTAAAAGGTTGACCCCAGTAGTATCATAGCAATTACTAGTTTTCGATACATGAAGTCGTCACCTTTCTTTAATTGGGTCATATCAACCTTCTTCTTAAACTCTTCATCGAATTTTTACCGGTTCTTTGACATGATCTTCCTGCTCCGTTCGCACCCTGTTTTATCTTATCAAACTATCCGAAATTCTAACAATGCGGCGGCAACCAGTATGAGAATATAGATTTAATAACAGAGCATCTCCCCAGATAAAGCTCTCTGAAAGATGCTCTATTTCATATCTATGGATATTTGAAGACATGGACTATTTCTATTATTTAATAATTGTCATATGCGGATCAGCATTAGATAGTTCTGCTTCTATTAAATTTATAAAATAATTTGCTTTATACACTTGCATCGGTTTAATTTTATCCAACACCGGAAAACTGCGGCCATCTTCATGGGTTTCTTTTTGCTGATAATATATTGGAACAACATATTGTTGAGAGTTGGCTGTAACTAGCAATAAATCCATTGGGGGAAGTCCCCATCTTATATGCTTAAAATCAGTGAAATTCACTACTAAATCTTCCTTTTCCAACAACTCAATTATTTGATCAGGTTTAGAACTTAATTCAACTCCGCTTTGGGGTATAGTTAATCCTAAACCGACAAATTGCCAGGCTCCATTTAAGAAAGCTATTGAACCAACATTGATAACTTCTCCTTCCGATGTCAGTATAGGAAATTCCCATTCATAACTACCTTTTATAAAATCTCTCAAACAGCTATCTGCATTCATGTTTTTAAACTTTTCTGGATCTATTGGATAGACCTTATATGGGGTACCTGCAATAGCGGGAAGCTGCTCCTCCGAAACATTCCAGTCCGGATTCTCTAGGAACTCTTGGTTTATAAATATCATTCCTGATTTTATTGCACTTTCCACCACTTCTCGTTCATTATTCTGTAAAAACTCCTGGTTTACAATTTTTTCTGCACTGGATGGCAGTACTCTTATCGTTACCAATCCTACTACTAGTATTGTTATTAATAAAACCAATTTTTTTTTCATTATATTCATCTCCCTCCTATGCCCAAAACGCAGAATTAGCCCAATCCCATGAATTAACTAAATAATTATAAGCCCTTAGATGGTATAATCCATCATATGGATCTACATAGTAGCAATAATTAATAAAGTTTTCTGTTTTATAACCTCTAATAGTAATTGCATGTTGAGAGCCATAATAATCACCTAGGGCAGCTGCAATTGGGCAATCATTGTTTATTTGGTATTTAACTGCAGTCCAGCTCAAAGGATTGTATTGTACACTACCATTTATGTCCGTAATATATTGGACTCCACCTTCAATCCAGTCTATGTTTCCATTCACTTGTCCACCATAATAATAAAATATTGCTCCCTCACAGTTATAATAATCTTGTTCGGTTGAGTAGTTTTCAAAATATCCACAAATTTGAGAAGCGCAAGCACACCAACATGAAAAATTACTCTGGTATTCGTCAACCGACAGTGGGTTTGCTAAAACATTATTGCCTGATGCAAAGATAATTAAGAGGCTAAGAGCAATGGTCACAAATAATTTCTTCTTTTTTATCATAGTATTTCACTCCCTTAATAATGATGAAAAAAATCAGTTAAATTGTAGATGCATCTACTCAACTTCTTAGGAACCTACGCCTAGAGAAATCTTACTACACCTCCCTTTATC
>JBMNSO010000230.1:0-2614 GCA_050945235.1 Mahellales bacterium | reverse complement strand
GTTAAGATTTAACAAATTGCAAAGATATTTTGGGCAGCTCAAAACCCTAGGGTACAAACAGATAATTGTTTACTTAAATCTATAAGTTATTGCTAATAAGGGGGAATTATAAATGATTGAAAAAACTCTAAATCCTTTTTTCATTGCTCAACAACAAATAAAAGCGGCTTGTGACAAATTAAATCTCGACGATTCTGTTTATGAAATATTAAAGCAGCCTCAAAGGGTAATAGAAGTATGTATTCCCGTTAAAATGGACGACGGGACAACGAAAGTCTTCAAGGGTTACAGATCTCAACATAATGATGCTGTGGGTCCGACAAAGGGAGGACTGAGATTTCACCCGGATGTAACAAAGGATGAGGTAAAAGCACTGTCCATGTGGATGACATTTAAGTGTAATGCAATAGGTCTTCCCTATGGCGGTGCAAAAGGTGGAGTTATTGTAGACCCCAGAAAGTTGACCATGGGCGAGCTTGAAAGGCTATCCCGGGGCTATATGCGAGCCATATCCAGACTTGTTGGGGAAGATACCGACATACCTGCGCCGGATGTTAACACCAATGGTCAAGTAATGGCTTGGATGCTGGATGAGTATAACAGGATAATGGGGAAAAATGTACCCGGCATCATTACCGGTAAACCTATAGCAATTGGAGGTTCCCTTGGTAGGACTGAAGCCACAGGATTCGGTGTGGCCTTTATGACCAGGGAGGCTGCCAAAAGGGTAGCTCTGGATTTAGATGGTGCAGAAGTAGCAGTACAAGGTTTTGGCAACGTGGGAAGTTACAGTGCATTAAAGCTCCAGGAATACGGATGTAAAATCGTCGCAATAACCAACAGCAGGGCGGGTATATATAATAAAAACGGTATTGATATAGAAAAGCTTTTTGAATATTATGATAATACCGGAAATATAACAGGTTTCCCCGGAGCGCAACCCTACGACAAGGAAAAGCTGATAACTATGAGATGTGATATCCTGCTCCCCTGCGGCTTGGAAAATGTGATTACCTCTGAAAATGCCAGTGAGGTTAAGGCCAAGATTATTGTCGAGGGTGCCAATGGGCCTACTACTCCCGAAGCCGATAAAATATTGGAAGAAATGGGTGTGTTGGTGATACCGGATATATTAGCAAATGCTGGCGGGGTGACGGCGTCTTACTTTGAATGGGTCCAAAACCTCATGAATTACTACTGGCCCCAGGAAGAAGTACTGGGAAAGGAAGAAACCTTGATGGTTAAAGCCTTTGATGAAATATATGATATCACAAAGAAAGTGAATGTGACCATGAGGGTTGGTGCTTATATGCATTCCATAAAACGGGTGAGTCAGGCTATGAAGTTAAAGGGATGGTATTAAGCAGTATTAACTTGAAATACAGAGGCGGGAGCAATACCCGCTTTTTTTATGCTAAATTTTATTTGAAAAAAAATGTATTATTTGTAGTATACTAATAGTATTATTCCAGAAAGTTTACTAAGGAAGGTTTATTATGGGTGATTATAGCAGTGTTTATATGAGAGACGAAGATGTTGTAGTGGAAGGAGTAAGACATCTTAAATGGCAGCATGTTTTTGAATGCGGGCAATGCTTTAGATGGAATGAACAAAATGGGAACTATACGGGGGTTGTAGGGGAAAAGGTGCTGCAGGTAATACAGCAGGGTAATAATATTGCTCTGAGAGGTGCAACAATGGAAGAATTTAAAACTTTTTGGAGCAATTATTTTGATCTCAATAAGGACTATAGTTTGATAAAAAAGGCTTTAAAAAAGGACAATATTATGGACAAGGCACTAAAATTTGGCTTTGGCATTAGAATACTTCAGCAGGATATGTGGGAAACCATTATTTCTTTTATAATATCAGCAAACAATCGGATACCAATGATTAAAAGGACAATAGAGAGGTTGTGTTCCACTTATGGCTCACCCGTGGAAAAATGGGGAAGGACCTTTTTTACCTTTCCTACACCTGAGAGGTTGGCCTGCTTGTCCGAAGAAGACCTGGCCCTTTGCGGGTGTGGTTATAGGTCGGAGTATATAATTGAAACTGCCAAAAGAGTTGCTTCTTCAAAGTTTGATTTAGAGTCTATAAAAAACATGGACTACAGAGAAGCCCGTCGTACAATCATGGAGCTGCCTGGTGTAGGCCCTAAAGTGGGCGATTGTATTCTATTATTTTCCGGTGGCAAACCTGAGGCCTTTCCCATTGATGTATGGATAAAAAGGGTAATGGAGTATTTTTATTTTCCTCAAGGTGCATCCATGAAAAGGATATATGACTTTGCTATTGAGTATTTCGGACCGCTGGCAGGTTTTGCACAGCAATATCTATTCTATTACGCCAGGGAATTGGGTATTGGCAGAAAATAACTCCTTATTAACCGTATAGAAAGGGTTTTGTATAGATAAGATAGAATTATGAATAGGGGGATTAAAATGTGGGGAACAGTAGTAAATTCTATAGCCGTAATTGCGGGCAGCCTATTAGGGTTGTTAATAAAAAGGGGTATAAAGGAAAAGTATAGAAAGACAATAACCCAAGGTTTGGGTCTTGCCATATGTATTGTCGGAATAATGGATGCCATTAAAACAAATAACATTATTTT
>JBMNSO010000229.1:0-2634 GCA_050945235.1 Mahellales bacterium | reverse complement strand
CTAAATGTTAGGTAATACCCTGACTTTGGTTAGCATTAGGTTGGCAAAATCGGGATATCCGTTGATACCGGTTACTTCACCGAACATAAATAAACCAACAGAGTTTTTACCGGTACTTAATCTCCTCCCTGCAATGATGGATTTCAGCCCTGCACAACCGAAAATAAGGGAATTATCTGAACTGAAGAAATCTGACATTTCCATATACGCATTCTCAACACTTGTATACCTTATCAGAATCTTCCTGTCTTCCGGCAGATCTGCACCACACTTAAAATTCAAGCCATCGGGTATCAAATGTATGTTCCGTCCATGGGAATCGCTTATTGCTATCCTCTCACACAACCCCGATTCTACCTTCTTTTGTGCCGCTATTTCTTGTATATAATCAAAGGCGCGTATAACATTATCCTTTATTATGAAATTCTCTATATACCTTGGATGGTTTCCGGGTACTATTGCTTGTTCCAGCACATTATTATGGATATTTTTACTCTCCCATTCAAAAGCGTATCTATCATCAGTTATAAGAAGTATTGAAACTTGGTTACTGTTTGGCAGAATCCGTCCTGCAACGCCGTCCTCGCCAATGGCAAAACTACCACCAATAAAGGGGACTTGGAATTTTTTTCGTATATATTTCATAAAGGTATTTTCATTGCCACAATTTCCAAACAATATGACTGCGCCTTTCACCCGCTTGAAAACTTCATCTTTCAAAAGCTCATCTAATTGTAAATAAGCCCCTTCTAGGGAATCATTTATAATAATCCCCTCAATCTTATAAGGAAACCGGTAATAATCGGGTGTATTGCTATCTATCCATCTGTCATTGCAGCAAAATCCTAAAGTAGCTGAACCAAAAGTGTGCCTGAAAATATTTTCATTCTGACTAGTCGTAAAGAATGTTAATTCAATTTCTTTTTCAATTATCATCTATTGTAACCCCTCTACTATTCGTTATCCAATTTACAGGTTCTAACGAACTTTTTATAAGCGTTCTCCCATTCCTGGATGTTTTCCGGTAAGTAGGTCTCAAACTCATTAGAATTCCTGACAACCAGCCTTATTTCGTCTAAACTTTTTTATATTTTTTTTATGATGACTTCATAGAAAACTAAGTTTTCTATGAAGTCACTGTTTAGGATGCGTTATTTCGTTTATTCTATCTTAAATCCTTTTTGCCAGTACCTCTTTTTCATATTTTTTTACTTCATCCAGCCACTGGTCTCCAACCGGAACATTATTGATATGGCAGAAATAGTTCCAAACATCGGTCCATGGAAGATTTTTGAACTCTTCTACCAGAGCAAGGCGGGAAGTTGTATCGCCCTGCCTTTCCTTCTCCAGCAATATGGCCTTAGGTTCCAGCATAGCACTTAATAAAGCTTTTTGTGTCGATCTCGTACCTATTACCCATGCCGCAATCCTATTTATACTTGCGTCGAAAAAGTCAAGGGCTATAAATACCCTATCAAGGGCACCCGCTCTAACCACTTCTTGCATCAATGAAAATACTTCGTCATTTTGTATTACTACGTGGTCACTGTCCCATCTTACCCCACGGCTGGTATGGAGTAATATTTTATCCGTATACAATAATGTGGAAGAAATCTTGTCTGCCACGCTTTCCGTAGGATGGAAATGCCCAAGGTCGTATGTAACCATTACCCCCCTGGTCAATGCATATCCCAAAATCATTTCAGCGGAACCCACTGTAAAGCTTTCCATTCCCAATCCAAATAATTTGCTCTCCACACTATCGAGCAAATATTCCTTTGGATATTTTTCCGCTATTATCTCGTCCATACTTTCCATGAAAAGTCTTCGCCTTTCGAACCTGTCCACCGGTGCGTCCTTGCTTCCATCCACCATCCAATGGTTTAAAACACAGGTTTTGCCTAGTTCTTTACCAATTTCTGCAGCAATTTCTCGTGAACGCTTTGCATGCTCAATCCAAAATTTTCTTATCCCTTCATCATAACTTGCAATAGTATAACCGGATTCTGCCTTTGGATGGGAAAACATTGACGTATTAAAATCAATGGCGATATCATTCTTTTTAGCCCATTCAATCCAATTTCTAAAATACTTTATATCTATTTGGTCCCTATCCACAAACTTCCCGTCTGTTTCCAGGTAAATAGCATGAATGTTGGCCCTTTGTTTTCCAGGTATCAAAGAAAAGGCCTTTTCATAATCTGCGCGGAGTTCCTGGGCATTCCTAGCTTTACCGGGATAATTCCCGGTAGCCATTATTCCCCCCGACAGTCCCTGTTCATCCACTTCAAATCCGCCAACATCATCGCCCTGCCAGCAATGAAGGGATATCTCAACCTTCTGCAAGTCATCCAATACCTTATCCGTATCCACACCGTATTGGCCATATATAGCTCTTGCCTCTTGATACCTTCTTAATACAATGTCCTTATCCATCTTCCCTCTCCCCTTCTTTATAAAATCATTTTATTAATAGAAAACACTTAAGATTATTCTTAGTTTTATGGCAGTGTTTATAAGAATATTTTGTAAATTTATTGATTTAAAAAAACGGCGCTTAAAATGGGAAATAGTACATCACAAAATACCTTGCTGAACAAATCCTACTCGGTTTTTTCTAGCTATACTAATGGA
>JBMNSO010000228.1:0-2636 GCA_050945235.1 Mahellales bacterium | reverse complement strand
TCATTAGACAGTAAAAGAAAGGGGGAAACTAGGATATGGATTTATTCAGGTTTTTTAGCAAGGATGATACCGCCAGCAAGAATATAGCCAAGGAAAGGTTAAAACTTTTGCTGGTGCACGACAGGGCTAATGTTTCTCCACAGTTTTTGGATATGATCAAAGCGGATATAATAAGTGTTGTTTCTGATTACATAGAAGTAGACCACAACGGTTTGGAAGTTAGGCTAGGCAGGCTTAAGAAAAATGACGATACAATAATATCGACTTTGATGGCGAACATTCCCATAAAACGAATGAAGAACATTGGAAAAAATAGTTATAAGTAATTGCAGGCACCCATCGGCTTATTACCTTTGGGTGCCTTTACTATGTTTGATGGATTCATCCAGTAGATAAGTGTAAGATTTATATGCTATAATACATGTATACAAACCTTTTGGAGCGTGAATATGGGCAAGAAAAAATTAGTTAGGAACCTGGATTTTTTAGTCATAATAATTATCACCCTAATAGTAATATATAGCCTTATTATGATCAGTAGTGCAACCTATGACGGGGAGGGCAGTAGAATATCGAGCCTTGTTAAACAACAGATCTTTTGGTTCATAGCGGGGCTTGGTGTCATGTCTTTAACCCTGGTTTTCGATTATCATATTTTGGGTAAGATGTCCAAATTTATCTATATAATAATTGTAATGTCATTGGTTGCTGTCGAATTATACGGTGATAGCAGGGGCGGGGCCCAAAGATGGATAGAGATAGGCGGTTTTACCCTGCAGCCTTCGGAGTTTGCAAAACTCGGTATTATTATCACTTTGGCATGGTTATTATCGAAAAGGGAAGATAAGCTAAATAGTTTTATAAGCCTTATTCCAGCCCTGCTCCATGTAGGCATACCCATGGCGTTGGTGCTCATACAGCCGGATTTGGGTACTTCCCTTGTTTTTGTGGTCATACTAATGTCCATGCTATTTATGGCGGGTGTTAAGTTTAAAGTATTGATATCGTTAATTGGCGCTGGAGTAGCAGCTATACCACCCATGTGGTTCTTTGTGCTGGGCGATTATCAAAGGAATAGGATATTAACCCTTTTTAATCCCTATAGCGATCCTTTAGGTACAGGGTATAATGTAATACAGTCAATTATTGCAGTAGGTTCTGGGCAATTAACCGGCAGGGGCCTGTATGGCGGCAGCCAGAGTCAGCTGAATTTTGTACCCGAACAGCATACCGATTTTATTTTTACGGTGGTGGGCGAGGAACTTGGTTTTATTGGATCTATAGTATTGTTATTCTTATATCTTGTGCTTATTTTAAGATTGTTGGGTATTGCCAGGAAGGCCAAGGATCTTTTCGGAAGCCTGGTGGTTACAGGTATAGTGTCGGTACTAATGTTCCAGATATTCGAAAACATTGGGATGACCATGGGTATTATGCCCGTTACCGGCATACCTCTGCCTTTTATGAGTTATGGAGGCAGCTCTCTACTGATGAATATGATCTCAGTGGGTATAGCCCTTAATATAGGAATGAGACGGCAAAAGACAAAGTTTTTATAAGGAGGGACTGTATTGAATGTAGCATTAATAGCCCATGATAAAAAGAAATCCCAGATGGTGGATTTTTGTATAGCATATAGGGATATATTGGCACAGCACTGGCTTTATGGCACCGGTACCACAGGCAGGCTTATACATGAAGCTACCGGCCTTGAAATATATAGGTTTTTATCAGGACCTTTAGGGGGAGACCAGCAAATAGGGGCTATGGTAGCAAATAATAAAATGGATTTGGTTATTTTTATGAGGGACCCCTTGACCGCACAACCCCATGAACCGGACATAAACGCCCTTTTACGGCTTTGTGACGTCCATAATATTCCTCTGGCTACCAATATGGCGACGGCGGAGATCATGGTAAAGGCGTTGCAGCGGGGGGATTTGGGATGGAGGGCCATTGTAAACCCACCGGAGGATAATAGTTTGACCGCCAAAGGTCAGAAATAATAAAAGCAGTCCAGGATGGGCTGTTTTTATTATTTGTAATATTATTAACCCAATCCCAATATACATTATAGAAGGGGGTTATTGCCAATGACTTAAACAGGAGGGGATGTGGGTGGACGATAAAAAAAGACCTAGACATCGGTTGACTGAAAGGCAGATAGAGGCCATGATGGCATCCAGTGCCAAAAGAAGAAACTATGATTATAGGACAAGGAGGGATATGAGATATAGGGAAGCCGAAATAGAGGAAGAGGAGGCCAGGGCAGCTAACAGGCTGCTTATTAGAATAGGTATATGCATAGTTATCATACTATTTGTAGTTATAGTTAAAACCGTTGATACACCCTTTACCAATAGAATTACCAATGAGTTAAAGACAGCCCTTACCAGCACTATGGATATGGATAGTACCCTGGGTCAGTTAAAATTTGTTAAAAATTTATTCCCACCCAAGGAAGAAGCCGAACAACCTGTTTTTAATAACGGGGGTGATGTTGAAGACACACAGGACAAAAGTGACATCGGCCGGCCTAGGTTTGTTAAGATGATTTCCCCGGTCAAGGGCGAGATCACTTCATTTTTCGGCACACGGGAGCACCCTGTTTTTAAAACCCAAGTTGAACATACGGG
>JBMNSO010000227.1:0-2654 GCA_050945235.1 Mahellales bacterium | reverse complement strand
GTTGCTGCGGCAAAAAACGGTAAACATGTACTATGTGAAAAGCCTCTGGCTATGACATACAAGGAAGCGGAGCTTATGTATAATGCGGCAAGGGAGAATGGGATCAAGCACATGGTTAACTTTAATTACAGGCGCATACCCGCTGTTGCATTGGCCAAGGACCTGGTGGACAGCGGACAACTGGGAGAAATATATCACTTCAAGGCCATATACCAGCAGGATTGGGCAGCCGACCCCCAGACGCCTTATGTTTGGCGTTTTGATAAAAAAATGGCCGGAGCCGGTTCCATGGCCGATAAGGGCTCCCATATTATTGACCTGGCTAGGTTCTTAGTGGGTGAGATAACCGAGGTTGCAGGTGTGAGCGATATTTTCATTAAAGAAAGGCCTTCGTTGGACGGTACTGGTACTAAACAAGAGGTGACCACTGATGATGCGGCAATGTTTATTACCAGGTTTAATAACGGAGCCATGGGTATTTTCGAAACCTCCAGGATTTCGGTAGGTTATAAAAACGCACTGCAGTTTGAAATAAACGGCAGTAAAGGATGCGTTAGATTCAACCTGGAGAGGCTGAACGAGCTGGAGGCTTATTTCAGTGATGATAATAAAAAGTTTCAAGGTTTCAGGAATATAATGGTGACGGAACCTGAACATGAGTATATAGACAGATGGTGGCCGCCAGGTCATATAATAGGCTGGGAACATACATTTATCCACCAATATTATGAATTTATTAAAGCCATAGTCCAAGACTACCTGCCCCAGCCCAATTTCTATGATGGCATGAAAAACCAGCAGGTGATAGAAGCCGTTGAAAGGGCCGTTCAGGAAAGGACCTGGGTGTCAGTATAATTTAGAGGAGTGATAGTATGAAACTGGGTGTGTTTTCGATATTGTTCAACGATTGGACCTTGGATGATACACTGGATTATATAAAGGGTATGGGGTTGGAAGCAGTGGAGATAGGAACCGGCGGCTATTCGAAATCTAACCATTTGGAGCCCCGGGAAATCATAAACAGCAAAATCGCTCTGGAAAACTTTAAAGACAAGTTTAAGAAAAGGGATATAATAATAAGTGCGCTGGGTGCCCACGGTAATCCCGTACATCCTAACAAGGATATAGCCAAAAAGCATCATGAAGAGTTCGAAGAAACGGTATTGGCCGCAGAAAAACTGGGTGTGGATACCGTTTTGGTTCTTTCCGGCTGCCCGGGCGGCAGCCCCAGGGATGAGACACCCAACTGGTCAGTTGTATCCTGGCCCGACGATTTCAGGGAAGTACAGGAGTACCAGTGGAATGAAGTATTAATTCCCTATTGGAAAAAGGCGGCGGCCTTTGCCAGGGACCATGGTGTTACAAAGATAGCCGTGGAACCCCATCCAGGTTTTTGTGTATATAATACCGAAACTATGTTAAAATTAAGGCAGGAAGTGGGAGAGAATATCGGTGTTAATTTCGATCCTAGCCATCTATTCTGGCAAATGATGGACCCCTGTGCAGCTATAGCAAAGCTTAAGGACTGTATTTTCCATTTCCATGCCAAGGATTCCGTACTGGCCCAAGGAAATGTTGCGGTAAACGGTGTACTAGATGCAAGGAGTTATGCTGATATGGAAGGCCGTTCTTGGAACTTTAGGACTGTTGGGTATGGCCATTCATCGGAGGTTTGGAATAATATTATGAGCGCCCTGGCAATGGCTGGATATGATTATGTAATAAGCATAGAACATGAAGACAGTTTAATGGACAGGGAGGAAGGCTTTGAAAAGGCCGTAGATTTTCTAAAACAGGTAATAATAAGAAAGAGGCCGGAAAAGATGTGGTGGGAAATGAGAGTAGAGGGATAGGAGAGTATTTATGCCTTCAAACAACGAAGTACTTTGGGTGGCGAAGTTTGATTACCAGCAAGGTTATGGGATAAAGCCCCATCGCCATAACTATTACCAAATCATTTATCTAACCCATGGACAGGCTGAGTTTGCGGTGAATGGTGATATATACTGTCTGGGTAGTAATATGGGTCTATTCTTAAAACCCAATGAAGAACACAGCATGAAGATTATTGAAGAGGGAATCGTAAAGACCATTGATATCAAGTTTGTACTACGTAATAATGTATTTATAGAATCAGCAAACCGACTGGATAGAATGATTACCTGCCCTGACAGTAGTATCCCTCATCTGTTGGAAAAGATTCGGGTGGAGGGTAAGGAAAAGAAGCACATGTACAAAGAGGCGACCAGCGCTTACCTGTCTGAACTTATAATAAAGATGAGCAGAAGACAGATGCTCAATGGAGGCTGGCAACAGGGTTCATCAATGAGGCCCGATGGGGATGTCAGCAAAGAATACAAAGCCATGGTGGATTATGTTCGGAAGCATTACAATCAAAAAATATCCCTGGATGATTTCGCTTCCCATCTTGGGTATAATAAGAACTACCTATGCTTAAAATTTAAGAAAGAAATGGGCATCACCATAGGCGAATATATAAAAAGATACAGGATACAAAAGGCCAAGGAGCTAATGAAGTTTTCTGATTATGCATTAAAACAGATATGCCAGATGGTGGGTTTTGAAAGCATACATTACTTCTCCAAGGTATTCAAGGCTTACGAGGGTATTTCCCCGGGCAGTTATAAGGAAAG
>JBMNSO010000226.1:0-2654 GCA_050945235.1 Mahellales bacterium | reverse complement strand
TACCGTCTAGGTCTATGGCAATTAATTTATATGCCACTATATTACTCCCCTTCCGAATAAAAATTCCCTTTAACATAAACAGCAACTAAATTATAACAATGGCCTATCAAAAAATCAAACATCATAATCCATCAGCCCAAAATGCGCAGAATAAAAAGAAGCTAATATTTTTATATAAGTACATAAATTGTACATCAATGTTAATTATTTAAGCATAATAAAATTGATAACACCAATTTTTTTCCTGTAACTTTTTGGGGTATTCAAACGTTATTATAATTAAAGAATATGGGACAAACCCTTTGTTGAACTGTCCCTCTGTTATTGCAGCAACCAGGTCATAAAAAGGAGTATGGATCTATGCTTGATATAGACAAACTAAATAAAGCACAAGAGGGCGATTTGAAATGTATAGAGGAAATATGTGCTGAAACCTGGGAACCCTTATACCGTTACATATATTTCAAGGTTCAGAACCGTGAAGAAGCAGAAGATATTACACAGGAGACCTATGTTAAGGCCCTTTCCTATTTGCAAAAAAATAGTATTGGTGTCGATAAGTATATTGCTTTTCTAAAAACAGTGGCACTAAACATATTACGAGATAAGTGGCGAAAAAACAAACGTCGAGGGATAAGAGTAAATATTGAATCCGTTAACCCGTCACAGATATGTGCCCAAGACGATACAGAAGCCTGTACCCAGCGTATAGCAATCGAAAAAATGCTAAGTGAGCTCAACGAGCAACAACAAAAGGTAATAGAGTTAAGGATTATCAACGGTTTTTCGGTATCAGAAACAGCCAAAATCATGAATAAAAAGGAAGGTACTGTTCGTGTACTGCAATATCGCGCATTACAAAACCTTTGCCGGTATTTTAAAGAATAATAATTATACAAGGAGGTCAGAACTATGGGTTTCAAAGAAAGAAAAATATCGGATTACATCGATAAACTTAATGCAGAGCAAAAACCGGAAGAACATGAAAGGCCTACACATTCACCGGAACTTGACAAGCTTATGGACACAATAAAACTGGTCCGCACCTTGAAGGAACCTGCTCTGCCCGAAGCTGGGTATCCAAAGAGATTGGCTCAGGCTATAGGAGAACAACTGTCATCAAGAAGAGCCGGTAAAAACAAAGCAAGGCTATGGCTAACCAGTATAGCCGGTATAGCCGCCATTCTTGTCTTGGCTATAGTCGTGAATTTAATACCGTCTTTGGGTACAACAGGCATTATCCATGCCATGGAAGAAGCATACCAACAAGTCAAAGCATACCACGGATATATTGAAATAATCCAGACTAATGAGGAGGGTGAGAGCACAATCCAAGGTAAGCTGGAAGTATGGGCCAATAAAGAAGGACATTATTATACGAAGGTACTTGAGGGGCTACAAAATGGACTGGTTACCGTAAATAATGGCCAAAAAAAGTGGCAGGTTAGACCAAATCAAAATGAAATCCACGTATTCCCCGCATTCCCCGATGCCTATCGTTTTACATTCGAACTGGGGAAAGAAATTGATCAGATAGTAAATGCATTGTCAACAAAAGTCGTTGGACAAGAAACGGTTGCCGGCAGAGAAACATCCATCCTAGAGGTATCTCCTGATGGGGGAATGCCTTATAGGATATGGATTGATAAGGAAACAAAGCTGCCGTTGAAAAAACAGTCGACCATGCATAACGCATTACAATATACCGTAACCTATACCGAAGTGGATTTCGCAGATAATCTACCCAATGAGCTTGTTACTTATAATGTACCTAATGGGTTTAAGGAGATTGATACAAACCCTGAACAATTGGTTGATACCATGGACCAGGTAGAAAACATCCTAGGGTTTGTTCCACAACTGTCCCACGACATGCCCAATGGATACACTCAGCACGGTATAGCCGTACTACCGGATATGGAACTTGTAAAGATCTATTATACTGCTAATGAAAATGGAAACATGGCTGTTTATATGCAGGGCAGTGCAAAGGCTGAACTCGAACCTGCAAATACAGCGATATTGGGCAAAGTTGGAAACAACATTGCCGAAATTCAATCACCTATCTATGAAGGTTCAGGAATACTAGGCGGCGGCGTACCTTATGCAGGCACAACTGATATGGCTTCTATCCGTTGGCAGCTGGAAGGTTTTGAATACGCTGTGGTAGGCAATATTGGGCTTGAAGAGTTGATATCCTTTACACAGGATTTGACTAACAAATCTATTGATATACCATCGACTGATGAGCAATCTTCAGCAAACCCCCAAAGGGAAGTTGAAATTGATTTTGAAGTGGAAAAAAATCAACAAAAAAGTGTAGATGCAGGACAATCGCCTTGGAAGCTTGATCCTGTATACGTTGCCCAGGTATATGTCAGTCTCCAGATCTCTCCCGAAGGGATAACGGGCGAATATCCCATTTCCACCGAGGACTTAAGTATAGTGATCAATGACGGTAAAAATGCAATTGTAGAAATATCCGGACAAGAAACCCCTATTAAGAGGGTATATTTGAAACGTTTGATAAGGCAAGATTCCACCGGAATATGGACGGTGGTAGGTTATGACCCCGTAGTCGACGAATAAGGATATTGCCTAATAAGCTGTAGTATTTAAAGAATTCATGGGAATGGGCTTCCCATGAATTCTTT
>JBMNSO010000225.1:0-2681 GCA_050945235.1 Mahellales bacterium | reverse complement strand
CATTTTGTTTGTTTTTTTACTTTGCCGTTGGATTTTATTACCATATAATGGCCACATTTTGGGCACTTTTCATCATGGGGCTGGTCCCATGATACAAAGTTACATTCAGGGTAGTTGGAACATCCATAGAACTTCCTTCCCTTTTTGGATTTCCTTATAACCACTTTACCGCTACACAAAGGACAGTTCATATTAGTGTCCTCAATAATTGGCTTAGTATAACGACACTCCGGGAAACCCGGACATGCTAGAAATTTTCCGTATCTTCCCTGTTTTATAACCAAGTTCCTTCCGCATTTTTCACATAATTCATCGGTTTCTTCGTCTTGTATATTAATTTTCTCAATCTTTTGATCCGCATTCTCTAAAGTTTTTTTAAATGATGCATAGAAATTGTCTATAAGAGTCCTCCAGCCCTTATTCCCTTCCTCTATTTCATCCAGTTGTTTCTCCATCTCGGCGGTAAATTTCTCATCCACTATATCGTTAAAATAATCCTTCATTAACTCGGTTACAATAAAACCCAGTTCAGTAGGAAACAGGGTCTTCTTTTCTCTGGTAATGTACCCTCTACTAATAATGGTTGAGATTGTCGGTGCATAGGTACTGGGACGGCCGATACCCTTTTCCTCTAATATTTTAACCAGAGATGCCTCGGTAAACCTAGGAGGGGGCTGGGTAAAATGCTGATCGGGAAGTATCTTCTCAACGTTAAGTATCTGTCCTTCCACTAACTCCGGGAGTTTAGTCTCTCCTTCATCATCCTTGTCATCCTTGCCTTCTGTATATATGACAGTATATCCATCGAAGGTCATTATTGAACCTTTGGCTTTAAATGTATATTCATCTGCTTTTATGGTGATTGAAGAGGTATCATATTCAGCAGGTGACATCTGGCTTGCTAAAAATCTATCAAATACTAATTTGTAAAGCTTGTATTGATCCCTGCTAAGGGAAGATTTAATATCATCGGGAACCCTGTACACAGATGTTGGTCTTATTGCTTCATGGGCATTTTGTGCATTGCCTTTATTTTTATATATTATTTCCCTTTTTTGTGTGTACTGTACTCCGTAGGTATTTAATATATAATCCTTGCAATCCTTTTTTGTTTCACTAGATACCCTAGTGGAGTCGGTCCTGATATAGGTAATCAAGCCGACAGCACCTTCTCCCTTTATTTCTATACCTTCATATAACTGTTGCGCCACTACCATGGTCTTTTTGGTAGTAAACCCTAACTTCCTTGAAGCCTCCTGTTGAAGAGTACTGGTTGTAAAGGGCGGTGGCGGATTCCGTTTTTTCTTTCCCTTTTGTACCTTCTCCACTACAAATTGCTCGTCTTTAACCTTACCGACGATTTCATCAGCCATTTCTTTGCTTTTAATGGTTAGCTTCTTACCTTTACTACCATAGAACTGGGCTTTGAATGACTGTTTATGTTCCGGTTCTCTTAGCAACACATCAATTGTCCAGTATTCTTCGGGTACAAATTTTTGTATTTCCAATTCTCTGTCACAAATTATACGGGTAGCTACCGATTGGACTCTACCCGCACTTAAACCCTTCCTAATTTTTCTCCACAACAGTGGACTTATTTTATAACCAACCAACCTGTCAAGAACCCTCCTGGCCTGTTGTGCATCCACCAATGTCTTGTCAATTGTCCTAGGATTCTTTATGGCCGATTGAATAGCTTTCTTGGTAATCTCGTTAAACTCTATCCTGCATTTGTCGTTTTCACTGATATTTAATATTTTGGCCAAATGCCAGGAAATGGCCTCGCCTTCCCTGTCGGGGTCGGTTGCCAAAAACACCTTTTTACAGTTCTTCGCCTCTTTTTTTATTTTATTTATTATTTCACCCTTTCCCCTTATGGTGATATATTTGGGTTCAAAATTATTTTCAATATCTATACCCATCTGGCTTTTGGGCAAGTCGCGGATATGTCCCATAGATGCCTCTACCTTATAACTTTTACCTAAAAACTTCCCAATGGTTTTAGCCTTTGCGGGTGATTCCACTATAACTAGGTTTTTTGTCAAATCGGCACCTCCATTGTTTCAAAAACTTTTAATAAATATTTTGCCTGGCAATTGTTTTATTATTCCCTTTATTTCTAAAAGTGAAAGGGTATAGTTTATCTTGCCGACAGGCATTTGTATATTAGCTATAATCTGATCTATAGGAGTCCCGTTTTCTTCAATTTGCTGCAAAATAATCCTTTCGTCTTCATTAAATACGTTGTTCATGGATTGCTGCCGTGATGTATAAATCCTTCCTATTCCAAACTCCTCTAATATATCGTCAATATCTTGAACCAGCCGGGCTCCCTCCCTTATCAGATTATTGGTTCCTTTGCTTAGTGAACTTGTAATGGGTCCGGGTACGGCAAATATTTCTCTGCCCTGCTCCAAGGCGAAATCGCAGGTTATCAACGAACCACTCCTTTTCCCGGCCTCAATGACCAACACGCCATCGGATAGACCACTGATTATCCTATTACGGGCCGGGAAATTACCCCCACTGGGTTCGGTGCCCGGACAATACTCCGAAACCAAAGCCCCCTTTTCAGTAATAGCCTTAGCCAGTCCAGAATTTTCAGGCGGATATATTATGTCCAGCCCGCTGCCTAGTACCGCTATTGTCACCCCATCAACGTCTAGTACACCTTTGTGGGC
>JBMNSO010000224.1:0-2699 GCA_050945235.1 Mahellales bacterium | reverse complement strand
TAAAACCTAATAGGCACCACATGGACAAAGGTGAACCGGTGCTTAAAAACCGGGATATGTACCAGATCGGGGGGTGAGATTATGGATGAGCTTACTCATTTTAATATAGAAGGCCGTGCAAAGATGGTCAACGTGGCCGACAAGGACGTTACACGGCGTATGGCCGTTGCCCGCGGCAGCGTGTATATGAAACCCGAGACATTGGAGCTTGTTAAACTGGGTAACATGAAAAAGGGGGATGTACTGTCGGTTGCACAGGTAGCAGGCATAATGGGCGCAAAAAAGACTCCGGATATTATACCGATGTGTCACCCTTTAAGCATAAGCGGGGTGGACATCAGGTTCAGTATTAACGAAGACAAATGCGCAGTTGATATTGAGGCGCAGGTGACCGTAGACGGCAAAACCGGCGTCGAGATGGAGGCCCTTACTGCTGTGTCTATTGCGGCCCTTACGGTATACGATATGTGCAAGGCCGTTGATAAAGGCATGGTGATAGCCGACATTTGCCTGGTAAGCAAATCGGGCGGTAAATCCGGTGATTACATAAGGGAGGACTGAGCATGGCCAACGGGAAGGTAGTAGCTATCAATATAAGCAGAAAAAAGGGGGTTCCGAAGGAGCCGATAGAGCAGGGCAGGCTGATAGAGGATTATGGGCTTGAGAACGATGCCCATGCTGGCAAAGGGCACCGGCAGGTCAGCCTGCTGGCCCAAGAGAGCATCGATAAAATGAAAGCCTTGGGCGTTGAAGGGCTGTGTACCGGTAAGTTTGCGGAAAATATTACCACTGAAGGTATAGCGCTGCACCAATTGGCCGTAGGGTCAAGGATCAGGCTTGGGGGCCAGGCGGTGCTGGAACTGAGCCAAATAGGCAAGGAGTGCCACCTTGGCTGTGCAATATTCAACCAGGTTGGGAAATGCATAATGCCCACCGAAGGTATATTTGCAAGAGTAATTAAAGGTGGCGTTATTAAGCCTGGGGATGTTATTACCGTACTATGAAAACTATAAAAACCTTTTTTAAGACGCTTATCTAAGCATGTCGTTATAGGTAGCTATCACTATTGTGTGAAACTATGTGGGCACTCGTTGGCCATCATTGATTCTAACGGTTAACGAGTGCCCTGTGCATTAAACCAACCTATCTAGTTTTGCTTTATCAAAGCCTACAATGGTCTCGTCGCCTACTAGTATGACCGGAACGCCCATATACCCCTTGCTGATTAGCTCCCTTCTTGCATTTATGTCGGTTGAAACATTTTTCTCGGTAAAGGGTACATTCCTGTCGTTCAGGTATTGTTTGACCATGTGGCAATAGCCGCAAGTGTCGCTGGAGTATACCGTAATATTTTTCATATTTTCTCCCCTCCTTTTAGTTAGCAGGAATAGGCTCCCTGTGCGAATATCCTCAATCCTTTAAAAACTATTCCGTCCTTGTAATCAATGGTAATCATCGGATATCTTGTGCCCAGGTCTTCGTCGAATATAAACTTTATTCCTTTAACTTCCTGAACCATATCGCCATTTGATGGCTCATCCAGAGCCAGTGCAAAGGATGGTCCGCCTCAGCCCACTCCGGCGACATATATCCTTACAGGCTTACCGGAGCTTTCTTTCTTGGCCAAAAGCCTTTCAAGCTCAGTTTTAGCTCTATCGGTAAGATTAATATCCATATCACACCTCCTAATATACTATCCCCCCCTATAGGGGGTATGATTAAATTATAGCAGAACTGCGAGAATAAGTCAAAGGGTTTTATAAATAGGCCAATTGAGGTGGTACCGCGGAAGTAATCCTTTCGTCCTTATATTTTAAGGGTGAAAGGATTTTTGCTTTTTGAATTTTTAAAGGAGGAGTTGGAATGCTGTATAACAAGATAGGATTTATAGGTGCTGGGTCTATAGTCCATACCATGATCAGCGGACTGACGACCAACGGTATAATCAGGGGAGAAAAGATATGGGTTACAAACAAACAAAACACCGAGCGCCTACTGGAGCTTTGGAAAAAATTCCATGTAAACTGCACCAAAGACAAAAAGAAGGTGCTGGATAATACGGATATTATAGTCCTTGCGGTAAAACCATCCGATGCAATGTCGGTGCTTGAGGAGATAAGGCCGATTATCGATGAAAAACAGCTGATAGTATCGGTCATAGCCGGTGTTACAACAGAAAGCATCGAGCGGGTTATCGGAAAGAAGATTGCAGTAATACGGGTAATGCCCAATATCTCCTGCGCAATAGGTGAATCGGCTACCGCAATAGCCAGGGGCAAATTTGCCAGCGAAAGGCACCTGGCTACCGCAAGCAAACTGTTTAATGAACTGGGAGAGGTTGTGGTGGTAGACGAAGCCAACATGGATATAATTACAGGGCTATCGGGCAGCGGGCCGGCCTATTTCTACTATATGGTCGAGTTAATGGAAAAGACGGCGGTAGAATCGGGCCTTGCAAAGGATATAGCAAAAAAACTGCTGCTTCAAACGCTGTATGGCGCGGCAAAGATGCTGCGGGATTCCAACGAAGACCCGTCGGACCTCAGAAAAAAGGTAACTTCGCCGGAGGGTACCACCCATGCCGCGCTGGAGGTATTCCAAAGCATGGGCCTGGAAGAAACGGTCCACAGGGCGGTGATAAGGGCGGCCGCCCGTTCAAGGGAACTGGGCCTTCAAAATGCAAAATAAAAAAAGCGCGC
>JBMNSO010000223.1:0-2739 GCA_050945235.1 Mahellales bacterium | reverse complement strand
CCTTTTCCAGTATATTAGTTAATGCCAAAGATGCCGAATACAGGTTATTGTCATTAGTAGTCCACTGAGCTAAGCTTATGATCAATGCGCCCACCAGCCCTGATCCAAGAGCAGCCTTACCAACAAACAACGATATTTCTCCAAAGTCCCATGTCCCTTTTATTAAAGCAAAGGCTATGCCTGATATGGGTAATATATAATGACCGATAAAAAGTGCTGCTCCCCAAACCAGAATTATCTTTTTTAAATCTGCCTTGGCATACCTGCTAACATCGGGCATTAGGGCAGACCCTACTGCCCAGCTTCCAAACACCGTGCTTATACCCACTGCCAGGCTGCCTATCTGGGTTCCTTGCGGAGTATACGTTACAAGAGTATCTACACCTACTTGCCCTAGGGCTACAATAAAACCACCGAATATAAAAATGAATAGGGGAATTACAGATATCTTACTAATCATTTCCAGTCCTTCATACCCAATAATGGCCGAAGTCATCATTAGAAGTCCGCCGATACCCGCAAGTACCGGTACACTAAGAGGTAAAAACTGAGCCCATATTTGGCCGAAAAATCCCAACTGCACGGCAAACCATCCTACAGATGTAAAGGCAATAATCAATGACGCAACATAAGTCCCGAGTTTTCCTGTGGTTAACCTGAACAACGGCATTGACCCCAGTCCTGTCCGTGCACCAACATAAGCTGTCAAACTCATTACAATTAAGAGGATTATGTCCCCGATTGTTAATGCTAAGAGTGCTGATTTAAAATCCATGTTAGCTCCTAAAGCTATGCCCGTAGCCATATCGCCAATTACCACATTGTAACAAACCCACACAATAAACGTTGACAGCCAGCCCTTTCTTTCACTTTCTGGGACCGGTCTTAATGCATAGTCTTCAACAATAGAACTGATTTTTTTCTTTTCCGGATTATCAGCCATTCTTGTTCCTCCCTTTATTATCATTTATTAAATACACCTAGGTGTATTCAATACTCTATTTAGAGCCATAAATCAGTGTACCAATGGGGTGTTCTAAGGTTCAATAGCTGTTTTGCCTTAACCCTATTATTTGGAAATTCCGTATCAGTGTTCAGGGTATTTATTTTAAACCGGGCGCTTCCTACCACATTACCATCGTCAATAATCTCCTGGTCCTCTTCTTTAGATGAGGCATCGGGTCCGAATATGCCGCTTTTACCAATATATCCTCCACCGGCATAATTCGAAAACACCGTGTAAAAATTATTTTCAATGGCCCTTACCCTAGCCAGATGCCACTGAACCCTCCTGTTGCTGTCTTTCAAATCAAAGTCTTTTACATACTCCTTATCAATAGATGCCGGTACCGCTAATACCTCCACACCCCGTATTGCGTTTACCCGGCAGAATTCGGGGACCGCTAATTCTTCTCCCATGACTATTCCTATCCTGCCTATGGGCAAGTCATATACAAACAAATCCCCACCCGGTGCTGCCCAGCTTTTATCTTTATCGTTCAATTGTACCTTATGATATGAGCCCATTACGCCCTCGGGCCCAATAAGCCAGGCTGTATTATACAACTCCTTTTTATCCTCTTCTATTCCACCTATTACAATATAGGCGTTGTTGTTTTTACAAATACCAATCAACATTTCAAACCTTGAATTGACCTGTTCAAAGGCAATGGAGCTTGCTTTTGCTTCATCATGTGAACACACCGGGCCGCTTAAATACAATTCTGGGAACACAATAATCCTGCTTTCCCTATCACACTCCTGCTTTGCTATTTTTGCAGCGCTTTCAAGCCTGCTATCAATATCAATGTTTTTCTTCATGCTTATTTGCACAGCCGAACCGTAGAAAATATCACCTTTTGGATAACTGGTGCATGTTTGCGAAAAGAAATGTATGGGATTCCACCTATGAGTGCTGAGACTTAGCTCGTTATAAAAGCCGTATTTTACTCTCTTTGGCTTGCTTGCCTTTTCCTTTCTAATTGAAGCCATATCCAGGTCAGCCAGTATAAATCCATCGCCCCTGTCCATCGAGGCTAACACATCGCCGTTGGCATCGATAATTGAGCTTCCGCCCGCGAATTCCGTATTCCTTTCACTTTTCCACCGGTTTGATACTATAACCGGACAGCCGGTTTCAAATGCCCGGGTAATCCATAATTGGGCGGGCGTTACTTCCCCAAACCAATTCACTAACCCGCAGATTATTTCACAGCCTTTTAATTGTAGTATTCTAGTTGACTCAAAGAAGGTCAGGTCCATACATATAACCAACCCGATACGTCCAATGTCCGTGTCAAACACTTTAAAGCCTTCATCACCATTTTTTGCCCACAGCGGCTCCGCCGCATAGGGATGAACTTTTCTATAACTTCCGATAAACCCTTTAGGGCCTGTCAATACGGCAGAATTATAGCAAATACCGGTTTTTTCATCCACCTCGGGCAAACCAATGGCAATATACACGTTTAACTCTTTTGCTAAATCGCTCATTAACTGAGTGGTAGGCCCCGGTATTGGTTCTGCGTATGGTTTTATTTCCTCAATATTGTTCCATATATAACCGGTTGTTGCCATTTCAGGCGCAACTATGAGACGGGCGCCTTTTTGGGCTGATTTTCGAATCAGGCTTTCAATCTCCTTTAGGTTCCTTTCCTTATTTTTAAATTCCGGTTCAAACTGAATAGCTGATACCGTTAAACTCATTTACACTCTTCCTTTCTTAATATATAATCAAGG
>JBMNSO010000222.1:0-2753 GCA_050945235.1 Mahellales bacterium | reverse complement strand
AGTGAAGATATTTACTGTAGTACGAATTATGGGAGGTCTCCTCATGCTTTTTAATGTCAATTAGGTACCAGTTTTCACCATCAGTAAATTCAGGATGTAAATGCCTTAAGGGTGCGAAATGTCGGACCCATTATAAAACACCGCCTCATTCTGCAGGAAAAACCCCACCATATATCGAACAATAGATAAATAACCAAAAACCTGTAGAATTTGGAACCCGAACGAAGGTGAGAAATTGAAGATCATCACTGGGAGCCAGGCCACAGTTCATCAAGGCGGCGCTAGTTTCCAGGGAACTCCGTAAGAAACACACGGAAATCATCATTCATACCGGGTAGCACTATAACCATGAGCTTTTAGATAGAATAACAAGCCCTTTGCCATAGATCCGGCGCCTCCCCCAACACACCATCCTAAATTAGTGGCTGTATGAAATGCACATAGTGGCTATAAGAAACAACACTGCTGGCACATAGGATCATAGTAAACATTTGGAGGAAAAGCATAATAAATATGCATTTAAACAAAGCCATAGTAGCAAAAAAAATCCCCCATAATTTACAGGAACTCAAATTATTAATAAACAATCCCTTGTATAAAAACTCCTTTTTCCTGTTATTATCTAGGGGCTTTAATGCAGGCTGTGGCTTCTTCTTTTGGATGGTTGCAGCTAGGTTGTATTCCATGGAAGATGTAGGGATGGCTACAGCATTAAATTCGGCATTAGGGCTGGTCATTCTTTTCTCACGCTTGGGCTTTGATAACTCTCTAATACGGTTCATCCCTATGAATAATAAACAACGCGTCTTCAACACCTGTTTGATTATCACAACCATAGCATCTGTATTTACGGCAGTCATCTACATTTCTGGGGTACAAATCTTTTCACCCAAACTATCTTTCCTCCAACCCCTTGTTAGTGTAATATTTATCGCTACTGTTGTCGTAAACTCAATTGCTCTGACAACAGGAAACACTTTTATTGCAACAAGAAAAGCTAATCAATATTTTATTCAAAATATCTTTATGACAGCAAGACTCCCCCTATTGATACCCTTAGTTTTTGGATGTAGCCTAGGCATATTCGGAGCATTTGGGATATCATACTTTTTAGCATCGCTATACTCTATAACACTAATAAAAAAAGAAATCGGTATTGAGCTCAAGCTCGACCGTAATTTTATAAAGGACTCTTTCAAGTTTTCATCAGGAAATTATATTGCCGAAGCTCTATCCGCAGCCCCAACTTATATAATACCGCTAATGATCATAAATATGCTCAATGAAGCTGAAGCAGCAAAATATTACATAGCATTCGCCATTGGAAATATTGTTTTGATGGTTTCAGATGCACTTAGTACATCCCTGTTTGTTGAGGGAAGCCATGGTGAAAACTTAAGGAATAATTTGGCAAAAGCCCTGTTGGCCATTTTCGCCATTCTCCTACCAACTGCCACAGCAATCTATATATGGAGTGATCTACTCCTAGGATTGTTCGGTAAGAATTATATTGGGGCGTTTGAACTCTTGAGATTACAAGTCCTGTCATGTCCTTTTGTTGCCATCTATACACTTTTCATCAACGTTCAAAAAGTACGTATGCATATTAAGAATATCATAAAAGTGAATCTAATAAGGTTTGCGATATTGTTAAGCTTAAGTTATCTCCTAATAATAAAGTTTGGCATCATAGGAGTAGGGTATGCTTGGATGGCAACATATGTTGCTTTATGTATAGCAATAGTAGTTATGTTTTTTATAGACCAGAATAAATAAAAAAACCAAGTCAATGTAAAAAGGGACAAATTGGAAATGATGAATATATAAGCGTAGCATCTAATTATAAATGTCAGAAAAGGTTACGCTTGAATATGCCAATATCACCATCATCATAAATATTATGCATTTGGAAGTTTCTATTAATTGAATTACGAGAGTATTCCCATGGTTTAATAATTGTCCAATTTTGCAAACTCATGGCGTTGAGCTTATAATTTATAATAAAATACTTGTTGCCTACTATATGATTGTTGCTTTCAACTAACGACAATGCATCAGATACTGGCATAATTTTAAAATATTTTTTTGCATTTTCATAGGATATATTGTTTTCCGAAAGATACAATAAACAAAAATTTTTTGTTAATTCATCCGATTCTAAGATCGGTTTACTTGAAAAGTTTAAATGCTCTAAACACCATTCTGCAGGCATATCAATGCTAATAAATTTAGAGTCATCTTTATTAATAAGATTATGTCGCATATTTTCGCAATAATATAGCGGTGACAAAACCAATAAACAAATGACAACAATAATTGACCATGATTTTAGTCGGTTGGAATGATTAAATAACCATAAAATACTAAACATACCTGGCCAGAAAAAAAGCGTAACAACTATTCCACCTATATACAGACGCATTAAAGAATAAACACAAATCATTAAGAAAAAAGCTAATAATACTAAATCTAAGTATTTAACACCGGAGGTGTTCTTTATAATTTTATTATACAGACATACTAAAAAAATAACTATTGAGATAGAGATTAAAGAGTATTTTATCAGACTAATGACTGTAATTGCTTTAGGATAACTGAGATATATTTTTTCTATAGGCAAACTTTTATCAGATTCAAAATATGATAATATAAATTTTTGAATACCACTTAGTTCGAACGTCTCAGCAGTCTCAATTAGTGGAAGAAATGTCTTATAGAAAAACTCACATAATCCTAATTCCACAACTACCAAT
>JBMNSO010000221.1:0-2761 GCA_050945235.1 Mahellales bacterium | reverse complement strand
CTTTGGTCTTTCTAACTTAAAGATTCGACATAAGGTATGGGAAACCCTTTTCGTTTATATATTTTTCACGCTTTACCCCGACTTTTTCAGGGGGAACTAATTATTCAATTGGCATTAACTTGGCAGTAAAATGTCTCATCACCCGAGCCTGCTCCACTACTTTAAATCCTTTAAGTGTATTTGCCCTCTCTTTAACTGCTGACATGGCATCAGCTATTACATCCATATGACTCCTAGTATATACACGCCGAGGTATGGTCAATCTCATCAATTCCATGGCAGATTCAATCTGTTCACCTGTATTAATATCTGTCCCAACAAGGAACGAACCTACTTCAACCGCTCGTATGCCGGCTTCAAGATAAAGTTCGCACACTAATGCCTGCGCTGGGAACTGGTAATAAGGTATATGTGGTACTATTCTTTTTGCGTCCACAAAAACTGCATGCCCCCCTACAGGCCATTGTATTGCTATCCCCCCTTCTCTTAATCTTTCTCCCAGATACTGGACCTGACCTACCCTGTATGCCAAATAATCAAAATCTGTACCTTCTTGGAGCCCAATAGCCAAGGCTTCAAGGTCTCTACCTGCCAATCCACCATAAGTAATAAAGCCTTCGTAAATAATTAGCCTGCGTTTTACTTCTTGTGCCAATTCCTCATCTTGCTTGACGCCTATCAGGCCACCTATATTGACAAGCCCGTCTTTTTTAGAACTCATGGTAAAAGCATCTGCATAGCTAAACATTTCCTTAGTAATCTCTTTTATTGATTTATTCTCATAACCTTTTTCTCTTGTTTTGATAAAGTACGCGTTTTCAAAACATCGAGCCGCATCAATGATGAGCTTGATGCCATACTTGTTGGCGATTGAAGCGATTTCTTTAAAATTTGTCATTGACACCGGTTGGCCCCCGCAGCTGTTGCAAGTAATAGTGACATTGATACATGCAATATTTTCTGCTCCCTTTTCCTTAATAATTTCTTCCATTTTATTGTTGTCTATATTGCCTTTAAACGGATAATATGTGCTTGTATCGTATGCATCCTCGACAACACAATCGATGGCAATCCCACCTGCCAGTTCAATATGTCCCCTCGTGCTGTCAAAGTGCATATTCCCCAGGACGTATTGGCCAGGCTTAACCAACAAGCCGAATATAATACTCTCGGCAGCTCTGCCTTGGTGTGTTGGTATAACATACTTGACATCAAATATGTCCTTCACACTTTCTTCCAGGTGAAAAAAACCCCTACACCCTGCATATGATTCATCGCCTCTCATCATACCGGCCCACTGATGATCGCTCATTGCTGAAGTTCCACTATCAGTTAATAGGTCTATATAGATTTGATCCGATGTCAGGTTGAACAAATTATAGTGGGCATTTTTTAATGCAATTTCCCTCTCTTCACGTGTGTTCATTTTAATAGGTTCCACCATTTTAATTCTAAAAGGTTCCGGTAAATGCTTACTCATTGTCTACCTCCTTAAATTCACAGTTATTATTTGCCTGATTCAGTAATTTCTCAGCCTCCTCGGGTCAAGTTGCAAAGTTCCCTCCTTCCTCTATTATTTTAATTGCCTTAATTAGCCTTTGAAGTTCCTTTACCTGTGGTATCCTAATCCTTGTGTAATTTTTCCCAAGACCAATAAAATATTTGCCTGAACAAGTAATTACATTTTTATTTAAAAACTCTGCATGCAAATCAACTCCTTTATCCGGGTGAACTAAAGTCATAATAGGTACTGACAAGTTAGTTTCAAGCACTTTTAATCTCTCGCAAGTTTTGATTATTTCGTTTTTAGTTACTTGTATTAATCTTTTGGACTCTTGTAAAAAAACATCATCTTCCATAGCTATATGGGCGAGATAAAACCCCAGGGCGTTAGCAGGGAAAGGATGAGAAACCTTGGAATAATAACTGGATAATTCGGTTGACAAGACTACATATCCAATCCTTAATCCGCCCAACCCATACCCCTTGGAAAATGACCTTGTTACAAATAGGTTCTCCAGTTTATTTATCAATGAAATGGCAGAGTTTGTTTTATCCATGTAATCACCGTAAGATTCATCGACAAGAACCGCAGTATAATATTCCTCAGCTCTTTTTGCAATATCATATATAGAGCTTAATGGTATGATTTGGCCTGTAGGATTGTTTGGGTTATCTAAGTATACCAAATTGTATTGTTTATCTATTTTTAACAGTATTTCATTTGCATCAAATTTAAAATTGTTATCCGAGTTCATTAAGATGTAATCATAAGTACCCCCACAGCTTCTTACATCTGTGATATAGTCTGTAAATTGTGGGCAATAACCCAGTACTTTTGATTTCTCACAAATGAATAACTTATTTATTCTTTCAATAACCCCGTAAGTTCCAGCGTCAAAAAAAATATTAACCTCATTGAGCTTTACAATATCGCTCCAGAATTCAATAATCCTTTCCTTTATATACTTGGGATATTGAGATATTAACCAACTGTCAGATTTCACGTTTTGTGCTACCATCTTGCTAAAACCATAAGGATTTGTACCTAAAGAACAGTCGAGATAATCCCCGCCTTCCTTAATGTCATTTGCATATGTTTCCCTTTCAAATTCAAAAAAGTGCTTTCTAATCCTAGGTTTCATTTGATCCACACCTCAAAATATTTTATAGCAAAAATTATGCCATATATCATATTTCCCCGAAATTGCTTTATACGCTTTATTGATCATCTCTTATAAGCCATAAATAACTAAAGGAT
>JBMNSO010000220.1:0-2800 GCA_050945235.1 Mahellales bacterium | reverse complement strand
AATTCTGCCTGGTTGGCCAAAAACTCTCTGTCATACGCTGGGGACTGGGATTGGTATTGTGCATTATACACCGGATGCACCGGATACGCAGGATAGCCATATCTTACCCATCCTGGCATACCTGTAAGATAGTACTTTCTCCTAAAACCTCGGCCTCTACCAGAACCTATTCCCCAGCCCCCAGTAGGGTTCATGTAACCGGGCACCTGAAACCCTGCACAAAAACCTGCTCCTCGGCCTGTCATCGGTCCCATACCCATTGGACCCGTTCCATCTCCTCCTGGCATAACCTTCACCTCCTTTGCATCATATGTATAAATAAAATATTATATATTTATTTTTGGCATATGCCCTAAATTGATACTAATATATTTTTGGGCATATGTCAATAACTTTCTATAATTATTACGTAATTATACAAAAAGTTTTAAGAGGTGAAGATATATTTTAGACGTTATTGTAGTGTTCTATAGGACATGGGTTATTATATATTTGACAAAAAAATATGGAGTGTCAGGAAATGCTTTTAAGGGGATACCTTCTTGTTATTTGTCTCCATTCTGTTGGACAATTCAAAGAATGCAGTCTCAAAGGCCTTATACTGATTTTCATTTCTTATGTCTTTAAAGACAAACTGAGAATCTGCAGTGTGGCAGATAAGCCGCGATAAGTAGTCCATAAAGTGGGGGTTTCTCACTAAAATGGGTCCAATTGTATATGTTCCGAAAAAGTTATTTTCTCTTATGCCTTCGCCATGGTTATCTTCATTTGATCCGATACCAAACCTTACCTTGAACAAATAATCGTTAATACCATATACCATACTCATTTTGTTTACAAACCCTATTATATTTTTGTCCAAAAAGTCTGCGCTGTATATGACATCGGAAGAAGTCCTCACCTTGCTTCTTTCAGTATAAAAATCAAATAGCTTTAAACCCTCAAAGGTTTTTCCATCGGTATCACGAATATACTGGCCGAAAATTTCAAAGGAGTTTCCCGTAGCCAGCATTACAAGGCCGTTATCAATGGCATCCTTCAACTCATTTCTGTGCTGGAGTAAGTCATTCAACGCTACCAATTGATTTCTTTCGGTACCGGAACCCATATAAACAAAATCGTAATGGGAAAACTCTATATCATCGCCAATTGTTCTACTTTCTACAGCAATTTGTATACTTTGTTCCATTAAATGTTTTGATAGTATCTTAACATTACCGATTTCGCCGTACAGATTTAAAAGATCGTGGTATAAATGTAAAATTCTCAGTTCCATTTTTTCACCCTATCCGTAAATTTTTTCTTGTCCGAAAAACAAGTTAAAACATAGATTTTCCCTATGGCTGTATCACCAATAACCTCCATCAACCTGTCCAAATCAGGGATTATACTTATTTTATCCTTATCGATCCCCGTATGTTCAAACCTTACTCCCAGATCATAGGCATATTTCCCTGCCAGGATTATGCCCTTTACGTTATCATCCTTCAGTATTTCAAAATCGATATCCCAAAGCCATGATGTCTCGCTGGTATAGTATTTTCGGCTTACACTATCCACTATAATAACAACGGTACACACTTCCCGCTGATTCACAATATACATCAACGATTGATTATATGAAATAGAGTTTTCGTGCTTGGACACAAGCATCATGCCCTTCTTCTGGGCTATTTGAAATTCGATTATCCTTTCCTTTTTTATTATGTAGTTATTAAGAGATGAACATATATCTTCATTTGCCACCCCTAAAAGACTTGCAACGGTAAAGGCCGTTAGAAGGTTATATATATTAAAGAAACTTTTAAAACTGAGCCCAATTCTATGTCCATCATTTATTACAAAGTTACCCTCATCAAAATCTATTTCGGTAACACAGAACTGGGGTTTATGTCTTTTATGCCCACAGTTTTTACATTTATAAGAGCCGATATGATTATAGTGGTAGTACTCATATTCTAATTTTCCCTTGCAATTAGGACAGTATACCCCATCGTTATAAATACTTATATTACTTTCCTTACTATGACAATTTTTATCTACCCCGAAATATGTAACCCTTTCCCTGTTCATACCCATCATGGAAGATAAAGGATCATCCGTATTAAGTACAAGATGCATTTCTTCCTTTATTCCCTGGGAGATAATTGAATAAATATATTCTGGATGACCGTTTCTCGTAAGTTGATCCCTATAGAGATTGGTTACAACATAATACTTAGGAATAACATATTTTAGGACATGTTTGGTATACCTTTCATCAACTTCCAATACTAATACATCTTTATTTACCTTGCCTGAAAGGTCTGATATTCTAAGCAATAAAGTTGTAATACCCTCTATTTGATTTGAACCTTCGAAATTGTAGCCTACTGAAAAACCGTTTTTAACTAAGATATCATTTATCATACCGGCTGTGGTCGTCTTGCCATTGCTTCCTGTTATAATGACAATATTCTCCGGCAAAACCAGGTCCGATAATATGTCGGGATAAAGCTTAAGGGCAATCTTACCCGGCAGGCTACTTCCCTTTCCAATAACAAAACCAATAAAGTATAAGATTTTGGTTATAAGGATAACAATAAACTTTTTCATTTGTTCACCCATATTCTTCTGAAACTTCTACACTATTATATTATATAAAGATACATATTGTAAATAATACCCACAAATAGGATAGCGTTAATTTACTGTAGGGGAAAAAAGGACAGACAACATCCTGATTTTTTTATTCGTGCAGCCATCTCCGGTAACGCCCTTGACAACAAGCATCTCCCATATGGTTTGCCAGCCAGGGTGG
>JBMNSO010000219.1:0-2839 GCA_050945235.1 Mahellales bacterium | reverse complement strand
AGTCAGCAGGATAAAGCTTCACGAATACAATCTTATTTTCCATGGAATTCTTGATAAAATATTGTTGACATAATAAACCGGATATAGTATCATATTAAACTGTGACGGGCAGATATTTGTCCATCAGACCCATTAGCTCAGTCGGTAGAGCACTTGACTTTTAATCAAGGTGTCCGGCGTTCGAATCGCCGATGGGTCACCATTATGGCCCCTTGGTCAAGCGGTTAAGACACCGCCCTTTCACGGCGGTAACAGGGGTTCGAGTCCCCTAGGGGTCACCATAAACAAAAAATCAGATATCAGAGGTCAGACGTCTGATAACATCCGTCGCAAGCCTTTGATATTTGTAATTGGCCCAGTAGTTCAGTTGGTTAGAATGCCAGCCTGTCACGCTGGAGGTCGAGGGTTCGAGTCCCTTCTGGGTCGCCATGCTGGTGTAGCTCAATTGGCAGAGCAGCTGATTTGTAATCAGCAGGTTGCGGGTTCGAGTCCCATCACCAGCTCCATAACTTAATGCAGAGATGATATGGATTAGGAAACGTGAAAGTAGATATGTAATCTGATTTCCGATTTCCCACATCCGTCATCAAAATAGGAGGGGTTCCCGAGTGGCCAAAGGGGGCAGACTGTAAATCTGTTGGCGCAGCCTTCGGTGGTTCGAATCCACCTCCCTCCACCAAATAAGTTCAGCCATGGGACATAGTTGTTTCCTGGTTGTATTTTTTTGTCCTGTTATCTATCATTTATGGTCTATTGAATTTTATAATTGACGGTTGTATAATTATTAATAGACGTTGACAGCCGTGGGATAGGACGATAAATCGGTTAGCATAAACACAAAAATTTATGGGGAATTAGCTCAGCTGGTTAGAGCGCTACGCTCACATCGTAGAGGTCGTAGGTTCGAGTCCTATATTCCCCACCATTATTTTTATAAATATATTAACACCATTCAAATCTTTATATGGGGATATAGCTCAGTTGGGAGAGCGTCTGGTTCGCATTCAGAAGGTCGTGGGTTCGAGTCCCATTATCTCCACCAAATCAGTATAATGCCAACCTTTTGCCGATGGGCGGTGGGTTGGTATAATATTTTTGAACCTCCGATGTAAAAAAGAAATGTAGTTCTTGGGAAATACCAAGAATGTATTAATAAGTCTTATAAAGATAGTTGATGGGTTGATTGTAAAGACCTGTACAGTCCGCTGTCAAGCTGATTAAAGCTAGCCCAATATATTACTTATTATTTATTTTAAGGGTCCCTGATTGTTTGATTTTTTAAAATCGCGCACAAGAAAATTTAGAAAGCTCCGGATTTAGTTAGCTTATGTTCACAAATAAATGCTTGAAGTAGTCATGTGTTGCAATTTTTATACACCATGGTGGAATTTTGTAGCAATTTAATGTAAAATAGAAATGATAGCCAAAAAAGGTCATGTTTTGATGTGGTTTCAATAAAAGGAATGTCCATGGCCGAGTATGAGCATTTGCTGTTGTAGGGAGAAGGATATGGATGGAATAGGGTCTATTGTAAGCGTCTTTAAAGCTACCAAGGATAAAAAAATATTTGAAGTTTTATATGATATTCACTATGACAAGGCCTTTAAAAAAGCGTATTTTATCCTCCGAGATCCACTATTATGCCAGGACGTGGTGCAGGAGGCCTTCATAAAAGCCTTTACCAATATTGGGAAATTAAGGGACAATAACAAATTTTCGCCTTGGTTGTTAGCCATTGTGGAAAAAGAAGCATTAATATCCATTAAGAATAATTTCAAATAAATACAAACAGATGTTATAGATTTGGTGGAATGCCAAAATGGTACCATATCCAAAGATTTGGAGATTCCCGATAAAGCGGTGGAGAAGAAAATGGTGGATGAATTGGTGGTGAATATCGTTAACAACCTGGATACCATCCATAGGGAAGTTATAATCTATAAGTATTATTATGAATTAACAGACGTGGAGATAGCATCCATCCTAAAGATTAGGGAAGGTACGGTAAAGTCCAGGCTACACAGGGCCAAACGGATTATTAAAAGAAAGCTGGAAATCCAATTGAAGGATATTTCGTAGGGGGGAATATCATGTCGCAGGAAACGATGGATGATATTTTAAAAAGGTCTCTTAAGGGTGCCCGGTTAAATGAGGAAATACCCATACCGGTAACCGGCAAGTCGGCCGTTTGGGAGGGCATCTCCAGACAATTGGCGGAAAAAAAGAAACGAAAGAAATATTCCACTGTAATTAAGATGGGCGTTGTTGCCGCTGTAGTCCTTTTTCTGCTGTCAGGTATTGTGTCTATCCAGTTTAACTTTAGCGGTGCTGATGCCTTTGATACAGGGGTGCTAGGTGCCATCCAGCAATTAGCCGGAAATACTCTGAAGCTGTTTATCGGCTCTGAAGGCAATAACAGTGAGGTGGAGAATATCGATAAAGAGATGCACTATTCCCTGTCCGAAAGTGAAATGAATGACTTTGACGAAACACAGCAGTTAGCAGGTTTTAGGGTCCTCAGGCCTACTTATCTACCCCAGGGTTTTAAACTGACTTTATTGGAAACCATGACATATGGTGAGGTTGATGATGATTCTAAAGTAGTGTATTATATTTTTAGTGATGCTGAGAAATATATTAATGTACAGCAGAGACTATTTGATGGCAATGCCAAAGGGAATGCCAATACCAAGGTGGTTGATGATTACAGTAAGGAAAATCTGTTCATAAAGGGATATCAGGCAACCGCTGTTTACAGAGAAGAAGAAGTTGAAATATGCTGGATAGAGGATGACTTATTGATACATGCAGTTAGCAATATAACAAAAGAAGAACTTAT
>JBMNSO010000218.1:0-2840 GCA_050945235.1 Mahellales bacterium | reverse complement strand
ATATGAAATATAGGGATAATTATATCTACTGTATGCCAAAATAGCCTTTTCTTTGAATTCTGCTATTGACGGTATGATTATATTTAGCGTTTATAAACAATTATACCATAATGTGGCCGACAAAAGAATAAGCAATAAATAATTATTAATTCTGTTCTTCAAACAAATTTAATACTTTTGTAAGCAGGTATTTGTCGCTTTGTAACGAAACTATGGATAAAGATACTAAATGCCGGAAGGAAGGTTAATGATGAAAAAAAGAAAAGTATCCTTAGCCACTGTATCCATATTCCTGCTGGTTTTGTTACTGGTGGGGTGCAGCGCTATGAAACATGAAGACCAAGCAATTTCGGAGGAGGTCGATTATTCTCAGGGGACAGGGGCTGCTCCGGCCGGGGGTGAGGCTGGCGAAGGGGCGGGTTATAGTTCGGATGCTGCAGATATACCGTCCATAAGAAAGATCATAGTGGATGTCCGCCTTAGCCTTAACGTTAAAGATGTGGAACAGGCCCTGGACATGATAAAACAACGAACAGAAAGCCTCAAGGGTTATATAGCCAACTCCAATTCCCACAAAGACAAGAATGAAAGGCTGTATTCCTATATAGAGGTCAAGATTCCTTCCAAGGAGCTGGATGTTTTTTTAGAGTTTGTCCATGGACTGGGCGATGTCAAGGACGAAAACAGGCAGACCCAGGATATCACTGAAGATTATTATGATGTCCAGGCCAGGTTAAAGCATGCAAAGGCCCAGGAACAACAGCTCCTTGAAATAATGGAACAGGCAAAGACCATAGATGAGATCCTTAAGGTCCAAAAATCCATAGATGAAGTCCAAGAACGGATCGAACAGCTCCAGGGCAAGATCAAGCTATGGGACCAGTTGGTGGATATGTCATCGGTGGCAATAGATATACAGATGGATACAAAGCTGGTGGAGGAAGACGGGCAGGATATAAAGATAATGTCCTTTAAAGAGGTTGGCACCGGCATAAAAAACGGGTTGGTGACCACCGCCAAGCATACCGTAAATGTATTGGGCTATATAGTTATAGGTATATTTTATCTACTGATACCGGCAGCTATTGCAGTGGCGGTATTCCTTATCATTAAATTGATTAAGAGATGGAAGGGGCACAGGTCTAAAACTAATTGACCAAGGGAAACAGGTGAGATGGCTGATTGAGCCGCTATAACCGGTATACATATACTACTTGATTTAATATAAAACTAGTGTTATATTAAAATTTGAAGTTTTGTTTATGACCCCTTATTAGCACAGGGTCATTTTTTTTACATAAATTAATATTGCATATAATAAAATTGGAGAAGGAATCACTGGCAGGGCTGGGATCCTGCCGCATAAAAAAGGAGGCAGACATGATAACGGAAAGCATACTTGATGTAATCGGAAACACACCAATTATCAGCCTGAAGAAGCTCACAGGTGCCAATATCTTCGCCAAGGCGGAGTTTCTAAACCCTGGGGGCAGTATTAAGGACAGAGTGGCCCTGTACATGATAGAGCAGGCGGAAAAACGGGGCGACCTAAAACCGGGTATGACCATAATGGAGCCCACCTCGGGCAATACCGGCATCGGGCTGACCTTGGTCGGGGTGCAGAAGGGATATAAGGTAGTGATCGTTATGCCCGAGAACATGAGCGAGGAAAGGAAAAAGATTATACAGGTTCTGGGCGGGCAATTAATCCTGACACCGGCCGGCCAAAGCATAGGAGGGTCGGTAAAGGAGGCAGAGAGACGGGCACGGGGTGATAAGAGCATATTTGTACCCAACCAGTTCGAAAATACTGATAATCCCGAAATCCACTATAAGACCACCGGCCCGGAGATATACCGTCAGTTGGGCGGCAGGGTGGATATTTTCGTATCCGGTCTGGGCAGTGGCGGTACCCTGGCCGGTGTGGGCAGGTTCTTAAAGGAGAAAAATAAGGATACCGTCGTGGTGGCTGTTGAGCCCAAAAACGTATCGGCTCTTTTGGGTCACGAACCGGGTCTTCATAAGATCCAGGGCATTGGGGACGGGTTCGTACCCCCGGTGCTGGACACATCCCTGGTGGATGAGGTGGTGGAGGTAACCGATGACGATGCCATAGAAACCGCCCGGTCCATTGCCCGATATCATGGTGCGTTGGTGGGTACGTCGTCAGGAGCCAATGTGTGGGCAGCCCGGACAATGGCACAAAAATTTGGTACCGACAAGGTAATAGCCACTGTTTTGGCCGATCGCGTGGAACGATACTTCAGTACATCTTTGATATAGAATATCTCCTTGCCCCAACGTACATTAAACTGTTTTGGAGGGATGATTATGCGTCCGACATGGGACGAATATTTTATGGAGATGGTAGATATCGTCAAGAAGAGGTCTACCTGCCTTAGACGTCAGGTGGGGGCTATTATAGTAAAGGATAAGAGGATGCTGGCCAGTGGTTACAATGGTGCTCCTACGGGCATGAAACACTGCGGAGAAATAGGGTGCATGAGGGAGAAACTAGGGGTGCCCTCCGGCCAGCGCCATGAGTTGTGTCGCGCCCTGCATGCCGAGCAGAACGCCATTATCCAGGCGGCGGTGTCCGGGGTGAGCATTAAAGGTGCTACCATATACATAACCCATTCCCCTTGCGTACTATGTGCCAAGATGATAATAAACGCAGGTATTGAAAGAGTAGTAATTAAGGGTGACTATCCCGATGAGCTGGCCATGGACATGCTTAGCGAGGCAGGCGTACAGGTAGAAAGGTTTTAATGCAAAGCAACCTTTGCTGATATACAGTTTTGTCGTATTTTATAACCTGTCAAGATAATGCAATTTTCATC
>JBMNSO010000217.1:0-2853 GCA_050945235.1 Mahellales bacterium | reverse complement strand
GTTCCATCTTCGGGTTTGTTTTATTACAGGCTGGTCTTCCTGTAAAACCTTCCTATGACGAATCTCTTCGTATTCTATCGCTTTATAAACTGCCTTAAAGGAGTTTAGGTTCTTTACCTCCGTAATCTTTGTTGCTCTGCCGGTATCGGTATCCGTCACCGTTATATTAACATCGCACCTTAAAGATCCTTCCTCCATTTTACAGTCGGATACTCCTATATACTGGAGTATGGCCTTCAGTTTTGTTAAAAAGGCCTCGGCCTCTTGGGCACTGGATATATCCGGTTCTGTTACTATCTCTATAAGGGGTACCCCGCTTCTATTATAATCGACTAAGGAACCGTCATAGCTTTGGTCATGGACCAGCTTACCCACGTCCTCTTCCATATGTATCCTTCTTATTCTAATCCTTTTTTCCTGACCATTTACCTGGATATCAAGGTATCCCTGACCACACAAGGGAACAAAAAATTGTGATAATTGATACCCCTTGGGCAGATCGGCATAATAATAGTTTTTCCTTTCCATGGAGCTGATGTTTGCTATTTTGCAGTTAAGAGCAAGGCCGGCCTTTGCGGCATACTCTACAACACCCTTATTCAGTCTGGGCAGTTCTCCCGGCATACCGGCACATATGGGACAGCAATGGGTATTAGGTTGTCCGCCGAACTCCGTTGTGCAGCCACAAAATATTTTTGTTTTGGTCAACAACTCACAGTGGATTTCAAGACCTACCATAGTTTTATATCCCATTATTTCCACCTACTTTCTCGTTCTAATCATATATTAACCAGTATTATTAACTCTATCATCAAAATTCGAGCCATCTATAGCTTCGGTTTTTTATCGTTTATCCCCATATCTTTTTCCAGGGCATAGGCCGCCCTCAATATATTCTTTTCATGGAAGGCTTTCGAAATCAATTGTATTCCTATTGGCAGGCCGTTATCATCAAAACCGCAGTTCATGGACAGAGCAGGCAGACCTGCAATATTCACCGGTGCCGTATAGACATTAGTGAGATACATTTCCAATGGATCCTCAGCCTTGTTGCCAACTTTGAAGGCAGTGGTGGGACAAGTGGGTGCAACTATAAGATCGTATTTCTCGAATGCCCTGTCGAAGTCTTCCTTTATAAGTGTTCTAGCCTTCAGTGCCTTTAAATAGTATTCATCAAAATGGCCAGCACTGAGTACATATGTGCCCAGCATTATCCTTCTTTTAGCCTCCACACCAAAACCCTGACTTCGGCTACGTTTATACATATCGATCATATCGTCGTATTCCTTTGCCCTGTACCCGTATTTGACACCATCATACCTTGCCAAATTTGAACTGGCCTCAGCGGACGAAATTACATAATAGACCGATAGGGCATAATCCGTATACTTGAGGGAAAATTCTTCCACTTTAGCGCCCATATCCTGTAGCTTATCTACAGCCTTTATTACGCTTTCCTTTACCTGGGGATTTATACCCAAGGAAAAATACTCCTTTGGTATGCCTACCTTAAAACCCTCGATATCATCCACAAGATACTTTGTATAATCAAGCTCTCGGTTTTTTACAGATGTATAGTCCCTATCATCATGCCCTGCTATTGCGTTGAGCACCAGGGCACAATCCGTTACATCCTTGGTAATGGGTCCTATCTGATCTAAAGAAGACGCAAAGGCCACTAAACCATATCTTGACACCAGACCATAGGTAGGCTTTAAACCTACCACGCCGCAAAGGGAGGCCGGCTGTCTTATGGAACCACCGGTATCCGACCCCAGGGAGTATATTGCTTCATCGGCACTAACCACTGCTGCAGAACCCCCGCTGGAACCACCCGGGACCCTTGTGGTATCCCATGGATTTAGTGTCGGTTTAATAAAAGAGTTCTCAGTGGATGATCCCATGGCAAACTCATCCATATTGGTTTTCCCCAAGAGCACGCCATAGTTCTCAAGCAATTTCTCACTAACAGTTGCATTATAGGGTGGTCGAAAGTTTTCCAGCATTTTAGATGCGCAGGTAGTTAAAATATCCTTTGTACATATATTATCCTTAAGAGCCATGGGAATACCGGCCAAATCCGGCAAAGGCTCACCTTTATTGATCTTTTCATCCACTGCCTTAGCCTGCTTAAGCGCAGTTTCATGGGTTATTGTTATGTATCCGTTAACCCTTGGCTCAACTTCTTCTATCCTGTCCAAGCATGCCTGGGTGAGTTCTTGACAGCTTATAGTCTTATTTCGGAGCAAGTCCCTCACTTCATGGGCGGTTAATTCATATAATTTCAAACCACAAACCTCCTATATTCAATCTCTAATTTATTCTACTATCCTTGGAACCTTAAAGCATCCATTTTCCTCTTCAGGAGCATTTTGCAATATAAGTTCCCTGTTCATGGATTCTTCCACCTTATCCTCTCTTAGCACACTTTTAATACGGAATACATGAGCAGAGGGTTTTACGCCCTCGGTATCCAATTCATTTAACTTACCCACACGTTCAAGTATGGTATTAAGGTCCTTTTGGAAGCCCTGCTTTTCTTCTTCCGATAGAATCAAACGACTAAGGTCAGCTATGTGCCCAACTTCCTTTTCAGTAATCTTCATAAATATCTTCCTTTCAAAATTCATAACATATATTTTTTGGTTTACAAACCATTTAAATACTGTATTATAATTTTTAATTCTATCATTATTCTTTTTCTCTTTCAAATAAATATTAATAAAAGTTTGCGTCAAGTAATCGTTGGCAATTTTCTTTTCCCTGTAATTGAAACCATTAAAGTGGGGTGTAGAGCAGCAGCTCTGTATTTAGTTTATCCGGCGACATATTCCTTATCGTAAAAGAAATACC
>JBMNSO010000216.1:0-2875 GCA_050945235.1 Mahellales bacterium | reverse complement strand
CCAAATTGTGCTCCATTGCCAAAATAGTCTTTGATTGCCTCCGGCATATACTGAAGGGTGACGCCTATATCACTGATTCCATGATGTTTCAATAGCCTTAATATATGTAGCATTATAGGTGTATTAATAACCGGTACCATGGGTTTGGGAAGGTCGCAGGTAAGGGGCCGTAATCTCGAGCCTTCCCCGCCAGCCATAATAATCGCCTTCAATACAACCACTCCTTCTATTCATTGATTATATTTGCCATGGTATTCTACTGTCCTATGACAGGCCTTATTAATATCAATGATATTGTTTTTATGCCCGTTTTTTATTTGTTGGTCCTCTTCCATTACCTGCCGGTATACCTTTATCGTATCCTTTGCAATTACGTCCCATCCATATCTGGTTTTGGCCTTTATATACCCTTGTTGCTTTAAGGCAGCAGCGTAGTCGTTATCCACAAGGACTCTTTCTATAGCGTGGGCTAAAGCCTGCACATCTCCTACAGGCACCTTGATACCATCCACGCCGCTTTCAATTATTTCGTTTAGGCCTCCGGCGTCGGTAGTTATAACCGGAGTGCCGGCGGCCATGCCTTCAAGGGCTACTATCCCGAAGGGTTCGTAAAAACTGGGGAATACTGCTGTATCCGATATACTGTAAAGCCTGTTGCGGGTTTGGTCGTCTATATATCCTGTAAAGTATACATTTGGATATATACCCAAACTGGTTGCTGTTTGCTTTAAATTATCTTCAAAGGGACCCCTGCCGGCAATTATTAATTTGCACTTAATATTTTTGGAAATTAGATGGGATACGGCTTCTAGTAATACTTGTACGCCCTTTTCCCTGACCAGCCTGCCTATAAATAAAATTATTTTCTCATCATCAGCAGCATAATTGCGCCTGAAACCCATGTCAATTTTCTGCTCAATAGGCTGAAAATCCTCAAGATCTATACCGTTGGGAATTATTTTTATTTTGTCATCTGGTAATTGAAAAAAATTATTAAGCTCGTATTTCATATACCTGCTACATACTATAACCTTCCAAGCTTCATAGGTAGCCCACCATTCAACATTACTTATGTAACGCTGCAAATCGTTGTGCAAACCATTGTTTCTGCCGTTTTCCGTGGCGTGGATGGTACATATGAGAGGAATATTATATATATGCTTCAGTGCCCTTGCGCAAAAGGCGGCAATCCAGTCATGTACATGCACGATATCGAATTCATACCCATTTTGGTTGATTATCCTTATGGTATGCTCCAGCATGGCCATGTTTAGCTGAAAGACCCAATTAATAAAATCCTGTGTTTGTATGGAATATGGCCTTACTCTATAAATAAAAATATTACCATGCCTTTCGTAATCACAACAATTGGGTTCCCAGCAGGTAATTATATGGGTTTTTATATTTAATTTATTGAATTCCTTTGTTAAGTGGTATACATGCCTGGATATACCTCCTATAATTCTAGGGGGATATTCCCATGTAAGCATAAGGACTCTCAATCTAATCATTCCTTTCCGGATTTACTGTTTTTCATCGATAGTGATATCTCATGGTTTTTTTCAAAGGATATACTGGCTTTGGTTTTGTCACTGAAAAATATATTGAGTACCTTTTCATTGGGCATCTGTACACCTATAATGGTCTTGCCTAAAAACTTATCATCATCATCCTTTGTATGATAATGGTCAATAATAGTCATTCGCTTCACTCCTCTTCAACCCATTTAAATCCTTGTCATCATGGTCGGTCATGAATGCTATTTTTCCATCAAGGTTTTCCAGTACAGCACTTGTTCCATCGTTAAATTCGAAATGCAATTGATCAGAATCCACTTGTTGTATAGCTACTATGGTTTTACCGATCATTTCTGCTGCAGCACTTTGAATATTCTCTATACCGCTGAGTTTTTTTTTGTATAAATCATGAATAGAAGCCATTTTTTCTCTCTCCATATATTGTTTTTACGAACTTAGTATGTGTATACTGCATCTCCATTATTCCATTATAGTAAAAAATATATAGCTTAATTCGGTTCTTTATGCGGCATAATAATAATAAAAAGTTGAGGAGGTGCTAACTTTGAAAATAAATGATGATGTGATAACTGTAAAACCCATGCCAATTACCTTGGGAAGTGATGTCACAATTAAATACAATGGATATTTGACCCAGCATAATCCTGATAATATAGTCATGCATGTGGGTTATGGAAGAAATGATAATTGGACCCATGTCACCGATGTAGCCATGAAACCCTCGCAGGGTGTCTGGGAAGGGAAACTAAATGTAAAGCAGCATGACAGCAGGCTGAATATATGTTTTAAGGACAATCATCAACATTGGGATAATAACAATGGGAACAACTGGAGTTTTGAAATACACAACGGCATTAGGGGCCTTTTTAAATAAGTCCATATTACCAAGTTTTTAAATACAAATATAAAGGTCAAAGGTAAAACCCACCCAGGCTATTTAGCCCCGGGTGGGTTTTACCTTTGGCATACACTTTTCACAATATCCGAAAAATTTTACCTTATGGTTTGTAATGGTAAAATTATATTTTCTATTGACTATAGATTCTAGTTCTTCCAGGGAATCCATTCCCACTTCTATAACTGTCCCACATTTTAAACATATTAAATGATGGTGGTGATGGTCTTCGTCCTCATGACTCAGCTCATACCTGCTTTTACCATCATCAAAATTGTGTTTATAAACAAAATCTATATCCACTAACAGCTGCAACGTGCGGTAAACCGTTGCCAAGCCTATTTCCGGGCATTTTTCCTTAACAAATTCATAGATTTCCTCGGTACTTAAGTGTCGACCTTCATTTTCCAGTATTACGTCTAAGGTGGCCCTTCTCTGTGGA
>JBMNSO010000215.1:0-2901 GCA_050945235.1 Mahellales bacterium | reverse complement strand
CTGGATATTATTGAAGCCCTAGAGAGAGAAAACATTGAATCAAGGCCGGTATGGAAACCGATGCACATACAGCCGTTCTACGAGGAATATGATTATATCGGCGGGGCTGTATCCGAGAAGCTGTTCGAAAACGGTGTATGTCTGCCCAGCGACACCAAGATGACCGATGAAGATTTGGACAGAGTGTGTAATATTATCAAGGGGCTGTGGGGATAAGTGAGGGTTTTTAATTTATTTGTCAAACGATTAATAGACCTTTTAGGCAGTTTAATAGGTATGGTAATAGTTTTTCCGATATTTATTATTATAGCTCTGTCTGTTAAGTTAACATCAAAGGGCCCTATATTTTTTAAGCAGGAGCGTTTAGGCAAGAATGGTAGGGTATTTAAGATAATTAAGTTTAGAACCATGGTGGTTAATGCAGAAAAAATGGGCGATGGGTTAAAAGTAGAGAATGAAAGCGACAATCGCATTACAAAGGTAGGTAAATTTCTTCGCGCGACAAGCCTGGATGAACTTCCACAACTTTGGAATGTATTGGTGGGAGATATGAGTTTGGTTGGGCCTAGGCCGCCGGTCCCATATCATCCCTATAAATACGAAGAATATAATGATTTTCAGCGTAAAAGATTTGAAATGCGGCCGGGCATAACCGGTTTAACCCAAGTTACAGTAAGAAATTCAGTTAGTTGGGACGATAGAATAAGGATTGATGTTGAGTATATTGAGAGATTTAACCTATGGCTTGACATTAAGATTCTTTTCAAAACCTTGCGAAAAATGTTTTATCCACAATCTATTTACATTCAATCAAACCAAAAGAATGTGCTAAGGAATTAGAAGAGGTGAAGTTATGAAAAGAGTAGTTTTTTTTGGATCAATTGGATTAGCCAGAAAATGTCTCGAAGAAATTATTATGAAGCAAGAAATAGATTTAATGGGAGTATGCTGTAGCCCGGTTTTATCTAAATGGCGGGAGGATGAGACGGTTTATTCTTTTTGTAAGAAAAGAGAAATACCTATATTAACTTTCGATGAAATCAAAGAACTATCACCTGATATTGGTTTTTCTGTTAGGTATGACAAGATTATTCCAATAGAAGTTATTAAATCATTTAGTCAAGGGATATTTAACATACATGGGGGGATTCTGCCGGAATATAGAGGTTCATACTGCAATATTAATGCACTTATTAATAATGAAGAAGAATACGGTGTCACTTTGCACTATATTTCAGAAGGTATAGATGACGGGCGTATTGTAGCGATAAAGAAAATTGTAATTTCTGATGAAGATACAGGATTTACACTTTATAAAAAAAGTGAACAACTATGCTATGAAGTGTTAAAAGAAAACATTAAAAAGATCATTAATAACACCAATGAAAAAATTGCTCAAGAAGAGCTAATTGAAGCGGGACATGAATGTAAAACTTACTATGTAAAAAGTACTCTAGCAAAAAAGTTCATTGAGCCAGAAAACTTGATGAGTAGTTTGAATATAATTAGGGCTTTTGATTCTCCATATCATGAACCTGCATATACGGTGATAAACGGAAAAAAAGTGTATTTGCGAGTAAATTATGGCTATGATGTATAGAAACAAAAACATGCCAAAATATCAAAGAAGGAACTTTATTTTGAGGAAAATAAAATGAAAGCAAAAAATTATATGATTACACCCTTTCAGAAGATGGGACTAAAGTTGAATAATAATACTTTTTACATTAAACGTGATGACCTTATTCCTATATCATTTGGAGGGAATAAGGCAAGGAAAGCGGTATTGTTCTTTGAAGATTTTAAGATAAAAGGCTGTGATTGCATAGTAACTTATGGAAGCAGCAGGTCTAACCATTGCCGCGTAATTGCAAACCTAGCTGCCTCTGAAGGAATACCATGTTACATAATATCGCCCATTGAAGCAAGCAAACCCACTAGTAATGATAAAATGGTTAAGATCTTTGGAGCTCAGGTAACGAAGTGTTCAGAAAAGGAAGTACGGAATACAATTAAAAGCAAGATAGAAGAATTAAGGGCTCTAGGATATAATCCGTACTTTATTCAGGGCGGCGGACATGGTAGAATAGGAACTCAGGCTTATATAAATGCGTATAAAGAGATTCTAGATTACGAAAGCAATGAAAATTTATATTTTGACTATATCTTTCACGCTTCTGGAACTGGAACAACCCAAGCCGGACTAGTGTGCGGAGGATTAATATACGAAAATAGAAAAAAGATTATAGGTATAAGTATAGCCAGGAGAAACCCATACGGAAGCCAAGTCGTTTTAAATAGTATAAATGACTATATGGAAAGTATAGGGAGAGAGCGTATAACAACTGATGATATTGACTTTATAGACGATTATATACTGGATGGATACGGTTCTTATAGCAAAGATATACTGGAAACCATTAAGGAGGTATTGATAATTGACGGTATACCTATGGATACAACCTACACTGGAAAGGCTTTTTGGGGAATGAAAGAATATATAAAGAAAAATAGAATTTCATGTAAGAATATTTTATTTATACATACAGGCGGGACGCCACTGTTTTTCGATAACCTGGAGGAACTAGTCGATGAAAGACGGTATTAATATATTAATCTTAAGTTGCGGAACAAGGAATAAAATAGTCAGGTATTTTAAAAAAGAGCTTGCAGAAAAAGGCATGATTCTAGCGGCTGATTGCAGCAGCTTAGCGCCTGCGCTATATGATGCAGATAAGCATTTTATTGTTCCGAAAATAACCGATAACAAATACCTTGATACTGTTCTATCTATCTGCAAGGAGAATAATGTGAAAGGCGTACTTTCACTAATCGATCCAGAATTGAGTTTGCTATCGAAGCACAGGCAAGCCTTCCTGGATGTTGGTACTATACCTATTG
>JBMNSO010000214.1:0-2917 GCA_050945235.1 Mahellales bacterium | reverse complement strand
TGTTACCGGCTCTCCTTGTTTCATTACAAAAGTTAGAATAACTGTAAGAAGCGACAGGGCTGAGCCTGCAGAAAGGTCTAGACCACCTGATATGATTACCACCGCTTGCCCCATAGTTAATAGAATAAGGGGGGTAAAGGCATTTATGTTGCTGATAATGGATCTAATTTGAAAAAAGTTTTTTTGTAAAACAGCTGTTATTGCGACCATAATAATTAAAATAACAAGACTGGAAAACTCAGGTTTTGAAATTGCATTCTTAAGGCCATTATAACTCATAACCTTATTCGTTCTATTCATCCGGTCCAACTCCTTTTCCCTAACTAACGCGCATGGAAGCCGCAATTATTTTGTCCTCTTTTATGTCGTCCCCCTCGAGGACAGCAACTACTTTGCCTTCATACATAATTAAAACTCTGTCGCAATATTGTATCAATTCCTCACTGTCGCTGGCATACAGTATTATACTGGTCTCTTTTTCCCTTACCTGCTTAAGAATATGCTCGTATAAATCCTTCTTAGCACCTACATCTACACCCTTGGCAGGGTCACACAGGAGAAGTACATTGGCATCAAAGGGCAGCCACTTGCCAACAACAACCTTTTGTTGATTCCCGCCTGATAGTGTACTCACAGGTGTATCTAAACTATGGGTTATAATGGACAGCCGGTTTATTATTTCCTGGCTTTTCTTTTTATATTTTGGAGTAGGTATAAACAAAGGTTGTTTTTTCATTCCTAGCTGTGGAAAGATTAAATTTGTATAAACTGAATGCCTTAAAAAAAGTCCTTCCTGTTGTCTGTCACCAGGTACAAGGAAGATGCTGTTCTCGATTGCATTAGCCGGCTTATCCAGCTTTATCCTTTTGCCTTTCAACTCCGCCGTACAGCTGATACCGGAATAGTTGCCTGCAAGGGCAAGCATCAATTCGTATTGCCCTTGGCCAGCCAACCCGCCTATGCCCAATATTTCTCCTTTTTTTAACTCAAAGGATACATTTTTCAAAACTTTGCCATAATTCATGTCCTTTATTCTAAGCACTATTTCATCGAAGGGTTTTCTCGGCCCCTTCACATTGTTCTCTCCTTTATGTACGGTATCTCCCGTAATACAGCTTATTATCTTCCCAGCATTCCTTTCTTCCTTAGTAAAATCAAAAGCACCCACATTTTCACCGTTTCTAAATACTATAATATCGTCACAGATTTCCATTACTTCGCTTATCCTATGGGAGGTAAAAATCATGGCAACACCCTCTTGAGCAAGTTTTCGCATATAATTAAAAAGACTTTTTACTTCCTTATGTTCAAGGGCTGCCGTGGGTTCATCAAGAATAAGTAGTTCAGGCTTCTGGTATATTGCCTTGGCTACCTCTACAATTTGCATTTCACCGGGATGAAGCTGATAAACCTTTTTATCAATATCCAGCCCGGGCAGAAGTTGATCAACAATCTCCTTGGAAGCCTCTCTAGCACCTTTGTCGTTCAAAAAAAACCTCCGCTTTTCTTCAGCTCCCAATACAATGTTTTGCCATACGCTTAAATCAGCCACTAAGCTGAGGTTTTGGAAAACCATGGCGATACCATCTTTCTTAGCTTCGTTGGGATTTTTATAGTTTACTCTTTTCCCTTTATACTTTATTTCCCCAGCATCAGCACTGTATACACCTGTAATAATTTTAGAAATAGTACTTTTCCCAGAGCCGTTGGCTCCTAAGAGTCCTGTTATTTTTCCCTTTCTACACGTCAAATTTCCATTAGAAAGAGCAATTACCCCTCCAAAACGTTTTCTAATGCCTTTGGCTTCTAACAATATCACTTTATTCACCTATCCTTTATCTAAGACTATCCATTTGCTGTAAGTGAACTTTAAAGACTAATCGCAGCGACCGTCAGCCTAAAGAGTGGGGGAGACAGGAGCAACCTGCCTCCCACTAACAATCAAATATTAATGAGTTATTACCCCTTTACTGAAAGAGTGCCAATACATCATCCTCTGACATAATTTCACTCAACAAATAGTCATCGGGCTTATCCTTCAGCAACTCCCAGGCTTCGTCGAAGTTATCATCGGTAATAAACATGGATACCTGGTAATAGAATGTATTGTCTTTCAGAACTCCAGGCTTGAACTCTTTACCGTTATATATCTGAAGTGCAATCCTAAAACCGGTTCCGCCTATTCCCGGAGGATTGGGTTGGGTACATGCCTTAAAGTCGGCTCCCTCTTCTCGCAGCCTGTTCCATTCTTTAAAGAAGGCAGTTCCCGGGTCACCGAACATTACCTTTGGCAATTTGTTAGCATCGAAGAATGCAGATAGTATTCCGTAAGCCATACCGTCCTGGGTAATAACCCCATCGATCTGTTTCCCAGAGCCAATTATTTGGGTGGCTACTTCCTTGGCTAATGTCTGATCCCAGCCGCCAGAGGTGCTATCGGTCAAGGTTATATCGGGGTATTTGCTAAGCACATCTTGAGATGCCCTTATACGCTCGTTATTTGCAGGATGGCCATCAAGACCATATATTTCTATGGCATTTCCGCTTTGTAGAGTAGAGGCGACATATTCAACATTTTTTGTATTCCATGCATAGTGATCGAGAGTTACATTTACTACATCAGGCGCAGTAACGGTGGCATCATAAGATAATACTAATATGCCGGCATCCTGCGCTTCTTTGATAACGCCATTGAGGGCATCGGGAGAATTGGGATTGACCAGTATTATATCTACTTCGTCGGCTATAAAGTCACGAAGTATATTGGCCTGCTCCGTTGCATCACCATTGGTCACATTATTGACCAATTTGTAGTCTGCAATCTTGCCTGCCGCTTTGTATTCATCCCCAACCTCTTCCAAAGCGTCTATCATAATATCCCGCCACGAAGTACCCGACGAACCGGTGGAAATCCCTA
>JBMNSO010000213.1:0-2938 GCA_050945235.1 Mahellales bacterium | reverse complement strand
TTTTTTGTTTTTTCTTGATTACACTAACAAATTACAGGAAAATCGTGATTATGGGAAGAGGGTTTTTACTTTCTTCCCATATTTTTTACTTTTTTGCCTACGATAATTTTACTCTAAGGCTATGCAGTAAACAATAAAAACAAAGGGAACACAAAACAAAGGAAGGACCGAATTTATTGGGCCCTTCCTTATATTTTTTTATGCATTGATTCTGAATTTTGACAATAGCTTGTTCCAAAGGGTGTGAGAATGTCAAAGGCCGGAAAACCTTTCTACACTGTAGAGCCCCTGTCTAGGTTTTTAATGCCATGATAAAACCATATACCCGTTAACACGGTAGAGAAAAGGTCCGCAAAAGGTGCCGCATGCAACAGTCCGTTCATACCCCACAGCTTTGGGAAAATAATAATCGCCGGGATAAGCAGGATTACCTGTCTTGTGAGGGTGAGCAACATAGCGGATTTGGGCCTGCCGATGGCCTGGAAGAAATTTGATGAAATAATCTGGAAACCCACAACAGGCAGGAACAAAAACCAAGATATTAACGCATATCTACCGAACTCCAGCAGCTCTTGGTCGCGGTTGAATAGAGCAATCAACTGCTGTGGGAACAGCCTTGTTATGATATAACCTATAATAACGATAACAGTGGCGGCTATTATCGCCAGTTTTACGGCGGTTTTCACCCTGCCGTATTTCTTTGCCCCAAAGTTAAAGCTGATTATGGGCTGAACCCCTTGGTTTATGCCTATTATAGGTAATAACAGTATAGTCTGTAGACTGTTAATTATGCCCATGCCCGATACGGCTATATCTCCGCCGTAAATGAGCAGGTTTTTGTTAAGTGTTATATTTAAAGCACTGTTGGCAAGCTGTACTAAAAACCCGGGCATACCCAAAGTTGTAATTTTGGTCATAAGCCCGAGTTTGGGTCTCATGTATTTAAGCCTCAGCTTGTTCCTGCTCCGCTTAGTTAAAAAGTATATTACTACCCATGTAGCTGATATTGCCTGGGCCAGGATGGTGGCAAGGGCTGCTCCTGCCATGCCCATCCTAAAACCATAGATGAATATGGGATCCAGCACGGTGTTTATACCCGCACCCAAAAACATAGTCCACATTGCAATAATAGGGCTTCCGTCGGCCCGGATGAAATTATTCAAGCCCATGCCCAATATTTGGAAAACCGCTCCATAAAATATTATTCTCATATATTCCATGGAATAAGGCAGCACCTCTTGGCTGGCGCCGAACAGTTTTAATACGGGTTCCAGGAAAATCTGGCCCAAGATCATAAAGGCAAGCCCGGAAATTATCAATAAAACAAAGGTATTGCCGAGGGCGTTTTCGGCCTCCTGCTGTCTTTTTTGCCCTAGTCTTATGGAGAAGAGGGTTGCTCCACCCACTCCAAATAAAATGCCTATTGCAAGAATCATTATCATGATAGGGAAACAGATGGTGATCCCTGCCAAACCATATGTCCCTAAATCACTGCTGTTCCCGATAAAGATTCTGTCAACAACGTTATACAATGCGTTGACTACCATTCCTACGATGGCGGGCACTGAAAATTTGATCAAAAGTTTTAGTATTTTTTCTTCGCCTAATGGGTTTGCATATTCCATATCGTAGTTGCTCCAATTTTTTGTTTGAAATCATAATACTGTATACCTTTAACTACTATATTATAAAACATATGGTTGATAAGTCAACGGGAGCCTATGAAACTATGGGGTAATGCCAAAGACATGTTTGCAAACAAATCATTATATAAAACCATTAATTACTTTCATGGAGAATATACTATATATTTTTTTCATTATTATGAATGTAAAAAGATTACCGTACTTTTTATAGATCTTTTTTATTTGGGAAATAATACTTAATAATATGGCATAGAAGGCATCAAGATTGAAATTACAAGATTATCACAAGATTATCAGTAAAGGAGAATATAGATGAATCTAAAGGGAAGCAAAACGTATAATAATTTAATGAGGGCTTTTGCCGGTGAGAGTCAGGCAAGAAATCGATATTACATGGCAGCATCTGTTTCGAAAAGTGAAGGCTTTCATGTAATTGGGGATGTATTTAACTATACTGCGGATCAAGAGAGGGCCCATGCAAAGGTGTTCTATCAAAAGCTTAAAGAGTTTGCAGGCGACAATATAAGTATAACGGGTGCTTATCCCATTGACCCAATGGATAGTACAATTAAGGTCTTAAGGGCGGCCCAGCACAATGAGCTCGAGGAATGGGACGTAGTATATAAAGACTTCGGCAAAACCGCAAGGGAGGAAGGCTTTATAGAAATTGCCGATCTCTTTGGGCGTATAGCAAATATCGAAAAAACCCATGCCGACAGATTCGGAAAGTTAGCCGATGAAATAGAAAACGGAACCATTTTTAAGAGAAGTGAAAAAATTGAATGGATGTGTACCGTATGCGGTAATATTCATGTAGGTGAAGAAGCACCAAAGGTTTGCAATGTCTGCCTACATCCACAAGGATTTTTCACACCGAGGGGGTCAGGCTTGAAAAGTTGAAAAGTTTATTTATTGTTGCAACATGACACTATCATAGAATAATCATTGCAACATTATCTTTATATTGAATTATAAACTCAGCTGATTTATAATAGAATCAGTTTTTACGTCAGGAGGTGTGCAAGAATGTATGGCTTTGCCGGAATAAAAGCAACCGCTGTGGCCATGATTCCTATGATTTATATTACAAGGGATAAGGGCATAAATTTTCAATTTAATACTATTCTGGAGAAGACACATTCTTGCTGCTAGCTTATATTTAAGTGCTGTAAGTATGAGACGACAGTGAATTTGTGTTCTCTGTCGTTTTTTGTTCTTCTCCTTTCGATAAAGATGAAAGGATAAGTAATAATTATGAAAACAAGTATTGATGGAAAGGGGCATACCCTGTT
>JBMNSO010000212.1:0-2939 GCA_050945235.1 Mahellales bacterium | reverse complement strand
ATGAGGAGGTCGTCATGGCTAATATCGTCGTTGGAAATTTCCTTGGCCAAATCCTCCAAAATATCGTTGTCTATCACTTCCATTTTGGAGTTTAGTAAAGTATACTTCCTGTCCAGGCCTACCAATACATGTACCTCTTCGATCTTGGGTTCCTGGATTTCCACAAAATACCTCAGCAGCTTAATGAAGTCGTTATACTCCCTTTCTATAAGGAATTCATCTACTGCCATGGCTACGCATTCATTAAGCTCTTGAAGGAAATCCTTCATCCTGAACCGGATAAATCCCTCTATTATTATTCGATCGCTGTTGTCAAAATGTGAAAGCAAGCGCCTAAAAAGTATATTCTTCCATAACCTTTTATAGCTTTCCCTTTTCTTCTCACCCTTTGAGCCATTAAATACTTTAGAGGAAAGATCCCCAATTTTTTGGCGTTCTTCCTTGGTAAAATAACAGTATTCACTGTTTAGGATACGATTTATTAATATGCACTCCATATCTTCCAATATCACATCGGAGATTACGTCTGAAATATGCATTATCGCCTTTTGCCTTAATAAATCTTCACTTACAAACTTAATATCGTCCTTACCATATATCTCTCTATCTATATTGAGCCGGCAGCGGCAAAAATCTATATTATCGGTTTCGGATACTTCAAATTTTATATAAATACCTTGGGATTGCAGTGCCTTTATTCTATCAATAAAGGTTTGACTGACAGCCTTTTCAAGGCCTACGGTACATAAATCCATCAAATCACTCCCTTCTTGTAGTATTATATGAAGTACAATATTTTTGTATACTGCAATCACCGATGTTCAAATAATTACATAGGAAACTATAAGGGAATAATACTGCCTATATCTTCCAGCGGCCCGTTGTGGATAACCTTGGGTCTTACCCCATATTTGTGCAAAAAATTTATAATAGACCGGCCGTCCGGGTGGCTGTACACATCGCCGTAGAAGGCCATAACATCCCTTGCAATAAACCCGCATGTACCGCCGATAAATCCGTAGGGCATACCCACAAGTTTTATGTATCCGGGCCTTATAAGCAGTACATCCAGCCCTGCTTTACAACCTGCTTTATTCAAACCCATATCGGAAGTGATAAAGGCGTTATCGGCAACCGGCACAACGGAACATTTTCCATAACCTTGGTTAACGTGTATAAGCCGTACTCCATCTTCGGAGAAATACTCCCTGACCGCAGAATCGGTGTATTTCAAGTTATGAAAGGCCGTGTTCCCGATTCTTGCTATATTATATGCAATATTGAAGGGATAGTTTCTCTCTAAAAAGGTATTGCCTGTTACAAAATCTATCCCAAAGGCAGTGAGACGGTTTTTTAACTGCCTGTCGATATTAGGTGCTACAATGACACGATGGAGACCAAGGGGGTGGATAACAATGTCGGGGTGGTAGGCAATACTATCGTACAACTCTGGAACACGGGTGGTCTTGATTACATCAGCCCCGAAATCTTCAAGGATACCGGCGGATTCTTCATTCATTTGCCCGGATACCACCAAGGCTTTGACATCCCCATGGACTAAAAATGGTGTATACATAATTTTAACCTTCCTAATCTTTAACTTTCTAAAATCAAAAAAAAGTGATGGAACCATCACTTTTATTTTTTTTGTATTTATCAAATTTATACTGGTGCCGGAGACCGGAATCGAACCGGTACGATCTATAAGGACCGCAGGATTTTAAGTCCTGTGCGTCTGCCAGTTCCGCCACTCCGGCATAAATAAATATGGAGGCGACACCCGGATTTGAACCGGGGAATAAAGGATTTGCAGTCCTCTGCCTTACCACTTGGCTATGTCGCCTCAAAATAAATGGAGCGGAAGACGGGATTCGAACCCGCGACATTCGCCTTGGCAAGGCGACGCTCTACCACTGAGCCACTCCCGCATAAATAATTTAAACTTAATTTTTTCGGATCCGGTTCCCAAATGGTGCCTCGGGGCGGAATCGAACCACCGACACGAGGATTTTCAGTCCACTGCTCTACCGACTGAGCTACCGAGGCTAATATGGCGACCCAGAAGGGGCTCGAACCCTCGACCTCCAGCGTGACAGGCTGGCATTCTAACCAACTGAACTACTGGGCCACCTCTTTGGAACAAATGGTGGGCACAATAGGGCTCGAACCTATGACCCCCTGCTTGTAAGGCAGGTGCTCTCCCAGCTGAGCTATGCGCCCTCCTATTCAATCCGTTTTTAACGGCAAGTATTAGTATATATCACACGATAAATAAAGTCAAAAATCGCTATTTTGCTTTTTGCACTATTATTAAGAGTTTTCTCTTAGTTTCGTATTCATACTTATTTTTGCTATATGTTTTATTTATATGATAGAGACCAAAATTTTTAACTACCTTCTATTTTTCAATTCTTCAGCAATATCTTCAAGGGCCACTCCACGGTCTACCAGTAATACCATTAGATGATACAACAAATCAGAAACTTCGTATATTATTTCCTCTTTGTCTCTATTTTTAGACGCGATTATGGTCTCGGCCGATTCCTCACCGATCTTTTTTAATATCTTATCCAAACCCTTGTCAAATAAATAATTGGTATAGGAGCCCTCCTTGGGATTTTCCTGTCGGTCTTTGACCACATTATATAACTCCGTTAATACTGCTCCCAATTGGACGTACATCCTACCCGAGCTAAAGGTCGGTGTCTGATCCACTGTTTCCGTTTCCTCCACCAGCCTGTTGTGAAAACATGAGTACTGGCCGGTATGGCAGGCGCCGCCTATCTGTTCTACCTTCACCAGGATTGTATCGCCGTCACAGTCGTAGTCTATTGACTTAACCAATTGAAAGTGTCCGGAGGTTTCGCCCTTTTGCCACAGCCTGTTCCTGCTCCTGCTGTAGAAATGGGTTTTGCCGGTGTCAATGGTTAGCTGCAGTG
>JBMNSO010000211.1:0-2959 GCA_050945235.1 Mahellales bacterium | reverse complement strand
CGTTAAAAATGCAGCTGATGAAATTGTTAAGTGGAATACCAGTTCAATTGTTGCAGCTATACGTAAATAATTGTATAAAAAAAGAGACCAGTCACTACAAGCAATTACACTTGAACATGACTGGTCTCTTTTTGCTCCGCTTGAAGCTGTTCAGTTAAGTTTTATTCAATCTCTAAGTGAATGCCCCTTTTGTGGGTGCTTTTTAGGTATTTACGATAACATGCATAAAGAAGAGCTGCAATTCATACACGTTCACATCTGTTATATCATACAATGTATTAATATATATATACGTAGAACCAGCTCGTTATACCGTATATCCGGTATTTATGGAGGTTAAATTATCATGCAGCAAGTAAATATTAACAACGGATTGAATTGCCGTCAATTACAATTATCAAATACAATCAGACGACTATGGATGGAGCACGTGCTATGGACCCGCCTTTTTATCCTGAGTACGGCATTTAATCTGCCCGACCTTCAGTTTGTCACAGAAAGGCTTTTGCAAAATCCTGTTGATTTCGCCAGGGTGCTAGAACCTTTTTATGGTGGGCAGATAGCCATGCAATTCGAGCAACTTTTCACCGACCACCTTTTGATTGCAGCCCAGCTGGTTAACGCAGCAAAAGCGGGGGATAGCGCGCAAGTGGATATACAACGCAGGAGATGGTATGCAAACGCTGATGATATTGCTAAATTCCTCGCTTCCATCAATCCTTTCTGGAGTGAAGCTCAGTGGAGAAATTTACTGTTCGATCATCTTAGCATGACAGAAAATGAGGCGGTTTTCATCCTGACAGGCCGATATGAAAAAAGTATAAAAGAATATGACCGCATTCAGGCAGAAGCCTTACAGATGGCCGATGTAATGACTTGCGGCATCATCCGACAATTCTGCATCATGTAGCAATCACAAGAAAGACCACATGAAAGTGTTATACTTTGTGTGGTCTTTGCTTTCGAACCTCCGCTTGAAGGGCGTCGATCAAAAACTTATTTTTTCGTAAATCCCTAAGTTAAATCCCCTTTGGGGTATTTTTTGTACGTTGGATTATTCACCGTCCGGCCTTTTTACCAGCGTAAGGGTAAAATCCCGAGGTTGGCCGTCTCTTACCACTGTTAAAGTGACATTGCTACCTACTTGTTTTTTGAATATCTCGGTTCTTAATTCTATCATCCTGTTTACGCTTTTACCATCTATATCGGTTATTATGTCCTGTTCCCGAACACCGGCCTTGTATGCCGGGCCCCTGGGATCAATATAGGTAACATATACCCCCCTGGGTATATCAAGACCCTGCCTGAAGAACCTGGCCACTTCCCTGTCATAGGCGAAAACCCCCACATAAGGTGTTTCAAAGGCACCGTTGGCCCTAAAACTGTCAATCACGGGTTTTGCCACCTCTATAGGTATGGCAAAGCCTATGCCTTCCGCACTGATTACCTTGACGGTGTTTATCCCTATTACCTGACCATCGCGGTTAATAAGCGGCCCCCCACTGTTGCCCGGGTTTATGGAGGCATCGGTTTGTATCAGGTCCTCCATAAAATTTTCGCCCCTTTCGGTGGGAATCCTGACGGTACGGTTTAGGGCACTAATAATACCCGATGTTACAGTATGTTGAAACTGAAGGCCCAAGGGTGTACCTATCGCTATCGCAAGGTCACCCACCTCTAAGGTACTGGAATCACCCAGTTGGGCTGCCGGAAAACCCCTGCCCTTTACTTTAACAACCGCCAAATCCAAAACGGGGTCCGACCAGAGGGTATTGCCTTCCAATACCTCGCCGTTGTTGAGTATCACCCTTATCTCCTCGGGGTCGCCCCCAGCTACATGGTCATTGGTTAGAATATGCCCTTCCTCGCTCACTATCACACCGGAACCTACACCTTCAATCACCTCGGGATTGGAATCAAAAATGGTCTCTTCTTGCTGGTGTATAGTTGTTATGCCCACCACACTAGGCAGTACCTTATTGGCTGCCTTTGTAATGATGGTAGACTCATCACTTTCCTTTATACCTATCTGTTTGGTCAAATCCTCGCCTGAATATTCCTCTGCCGGCGGCACAGGATCCCTTTGCACATTCCTCCCGGGACTACACGATGTTATCAATAACCCCACCGCCAGGCTGCTAACCACGGCCATCAGGGCAATTTTCCCTATCCGCCTTTTGTTACCACTATTATCATCATGCTGCCGATCCACTTCCACCATCCTTTTTTCCAGATTTATACCAGTTCATAAATATCGCTGTGCCTATCTCTGTTAGCCAGCTCTATTTGGATATCCTTTCCCGGTACAATATCATGCTGGACCAGTATATTACAAATGGTTTGATAGGCCAGTTCAGGGAAATTGTTTTCCTTGCTCAGGTGGGCCAGAATAACCCTTTGTAGATTACCCCTCACCAGTTTTGATATTGTCTTTCCCGCATCCTCGTTGGACAAGTGGCCATTGTCACCTAAAATCCTTTTTTTAAGGTACCAGGGATACGGACCTGCCTTTAACATTTCGATATCGTGGTTGGCCTCCAGCATTACCAGGTCGGAACCTTCAATGGTTTTAAGTATTTCATCATTAGTATGCCCTAAATCAGTGGTAATACTAATTTTTTTACCATCGGCAAAAAAACAAAAGCCTATGGAATCAACAGCATCATGGGGAGTCGGATAGGGTTTTACAATAATATCCTTTACATGAAACTCAGTGTTTATATCCAAAATCTTTATGTTCTTCTCATCCACCGGTCCCAAGTCACATGCCATGGCATCCCAGGTGAGCCCAGTGGCATATATGGGTATGTTATACCGTCTAGATAAAATGCCGGCACCCTTAATATGGTCCCTGTGTTCATGGGTGATTAATATTGCATCTATTGATCGTATGTCAACGCCTATAGAGCAGAAGGCCTCCTGTATGCGCTTACCGCTTAGCCCGGCGTCCACTAAAATA
>JBMNSO010000210.1:0-2969 GCA_050945235.1 Mahellales bacterium | reverse complement strand
TTATTATGTTTTACACTATATAGACCTTTTGGAGGCAAGTTATGATTGAGAGCAAATCTATTAACCCACAAGAAAAATATTTTACAATTGAAACCTATGGATGTCAAATGAACGAACATGATTCGGAAAAATTAGCAGGCATGCTGGAAGGTTTGGGATATACATGGACTGATAATAAGGACAAAGCGGATTTAATACTGTATAATACATGTTGTGTAAGGAAACACGCTGAGGAAAGGGTATATGGCAATATTGGCATGCTAAAATCTTTAAAGCAGTGTAAACCTGATATCATTTTGGGGGTATGCGGTTGTATGGTGCAACAAAAGGGTGTTGCCCAGGATATAAAGAAAAGGTTCCCCTTTATTGACTTAATTTTTGGAACCCACAACCTGCAAAACCTTCCGAAGTTATTGAAGGAAGTCATAGAAAAAAAAGAAACAGTAATAGAGATTCAAGATGAACAAGGTAGAATATACGAAGATATACCCGTTACAAGGAAGGGAGGGGTATCAGCCTGGGTCACCATAATGTATGGATGTAATAATTTTTGCAGCTATTGTATAGTGCCCTATGTAAGGGGTAGGGAAAGAAGCCGACATCCTGATAATATAGTTAAGGAAGTAGAAGAACTTGGTAGGAAGGGGATTAAAGAAATTACATTGCTGGGTCAGAATGTAAATTCTTATGGGAAAGACCTAAAGGAAAAAACGTCCTTTGCTGAATTGTTAAGAAAGCTAGACCAGATAAAGGATATAAAACGCATCCGGTTCATGACTTCCCATCCCAAAGATTTATCGGAGGACCTCATATTAGCTATCAGGGATTGCCAAAGGGTATGCAATCAACTCCATCTACCTGTACAGTCGGGCAGCAATAATATCCTAAAAAAAATGAATAGAAACTATACCCGGGAAGGATACATGAACCTAGTTCGGAGAATAAGAGAGGAAATACCCAACATAGGCCTTTCAACGGATATTATAGTAGGTTTTCCCGGAGAAACGGCCAAGGATTTTTCTGATACCCTTGACTTGATAAAGGAGGTCAGGTTTGATTCTGCCTATTTATTTTTGTACTCCAAGCGTTCCGGAACACCGGCTGCCCAAATGGAAGGGCAAGTAGATAAAGACACCAAAAAAATGCGGTTGGGACAGCTTATGGAAATACAAAATACGATTAGCAGCGAAAAAAATAGTTTGCTTCAAAATAAAATAGTAGAGGTGTTAGTTGAAGGTCTAAGCAAAAATAATAAAAATATACTTACCGGTAAAACCGATACGGGGAAAATTGTAAATTTCACATCGGATTTCAACCTTGATGAGCTTTATGGAAAGCTGGTAAAGGTAAGGATAACCAAACCTAAAACTTGGTCTTTAAATGGTGAAATGATATCGACTCAATAAAGGGAGGGGAATGGATACCGATGGAAAAACTTACGCCAATGATGCAACAATATTTGGAACTTAAGGAACAGTACAAAGATACCATATTATTATTTAGACTGGGTGACTTCTATGAAATGTTTTTTGAGGATGCCAAGTTAGCCTCCCCAATTCTTGGAATCGCATTAACAGGCCGAGATTGCGGTTTAAAGGATCGGGCTCCCATGTGTGGTGTACCTTACCATTCTGTTAATAATTACATAGCCAAACTGGTTTCCAAGGGATATAAGGTAGCTATTTGTGAACAGCTAGAGGACCCTTCGCTGGCCAAGGGCATTGTAAAGAGGGATGTGGTACGGGTAATAACACCAGGTACCTTTATTGAGGATATGTATATAAACGAAAAGGATAATAACTACTTGTTGAGTATATCTATGGTTGACGATGGAGTGGGTATTTCCTATGTAGATCTATCAACCGGCGAGTTCTATGCCACACAGATAATAAATGATGATTGGAAGCATGTAACTCAGGATGAACTGTTGCGCATAAGGCCCTCGGAAATAATTGTACAACAGGACATCAATGATATTAAGCAGCTGACCCAAGATATAAAGAAAAAAATAAATTGCCATATATGGGATTTTAATGGGGTATATTTCAAGCACGATATTGCATATAAAAAGCTCATTTCACACTTTAAAGTGATAAACCTATCGGGGTTTGAACTGGAGGATAAACCGGCTGCCGTAGGAGCATCCGGGGCCTTGCTGCAATACCTGACAGAAACCCAAAGAATAGGGCTAGCCCATATAAACAGAATACATGCATACAACATTGTCGATTATATGATACTGGACAGTACCACAAGAAGAAACCTGGAACTGGTAGAAACCATGATAAATAAGACTAAAAAGGGTTCCTTGCTATGGTTGCTGGACAAAACCTTGACGGCCATGGGGGGTAGAATGCTGAAAAACTGGATACAACAGCCCTTAATATCCTCAACCCTAATAAAAAAAAGGCTTTATGGTGTCAAGGAAATAATCGACAGTCCCCAACTTTTAGATGGGATTAAAGACTGTTTAAAAGGTGTATATGACATAGAAAGGATTATCTCAAAACTATCTTTAAATATGGTAAACGGAAGAGACCTCATATCCTTAAAAAGATCTATTAAAGTTTTACCCCAACTAAAGGAAAGCCTGGGTCAGTGCAGTAGCGAAATCTTAAAGGAATTCTTTGGTGAATTAGATACGTTGGATGATATATTTCTGTTGATAGACCGTACTATTGTGGAAGAACCGCCTATAACAATAAAAGAAGGCGGGCTGATAAAGACGGGATACAACGACGAACTGGATAATCTAAAGTCGGCATCTAGCCGTGGTAAAGAATGGATTGCAGCCATGGAAAGGGATGAGAGGGACAAGACTGGTATAAAAAACCTTAAAATAGGTTTTAACAAGGTGTTCGGCTATTATATAGAGGTGACAAAGTCAAATTACGGCCAGGTGCCCGACAGGTATACACGAAAGCAGACATTGGCAAACTGTGAGAGATACATTACATCTGAGCTCAAAG
>JBMNSO010000209.1:0-2970 GCA_050945235.1 Mahellales bacterium | reverse complement strand
AGGCGACAAAGTACAAAAGAACAAACTGGCGGCTATAAAAACACCTGGGATAGAGGAAATATCGCCGACTGCCTATACCGGCGATTATGGTTTCACTCTGGTGGAAAGGGCGCCCTATGGTGTGATAGGTGCCATAACACCATCCACCAACCCTAGTGAAACGGTTATATGCAACGGTATTGGAATGATAGCGGCGGGCAACTCAGTGGTGTTTAATCCACATCCCGGGGCCAAAAAGGTGACCCAGTATACTATAAAGCTGTTGAACAAGGCTATAGTATCGGCCGGTGGGCCCCAGAACTTGCTGGCCACCGTCCGCGAGTCTACCATGGCAACCGGTCGGGTATTGATGGAACATCCCGATATCAGACTGCTGGTGGTGACCGGCGGTCCGGAAATAGTTAAGATTTCAATGGCCTCCGGCAAAAAGGTGATAGCTGCCGGTCCGGGCAATCCACCGGTGGTAGTGGATGAAACGGCCGATATACAACGGGCTGCTAAGGATATAGTAGACGGAGCGTCCTTTGATAATAACGTATTATGCATAGCGGAGAAGGAAGTATTTGTTGTAGATACAGTGGCCGATACACTGAAAAGGTACATGAAGGATAATGGTGCCATAGAGCTTGATAAGTACCAGCTGGACAGACTAATGGAAAAAATTACAGTTAAGGGCCAAGATGGCAGGGTATTGGTTAACAAGAAATTTGTGGGTAAGGATATAGCCGTAATACTTAAGGAAATAGACCTTAGGGTGGATAGTAATATTAGGCTGGCCATTGCAGAGGTAGAGCCTGAACATCCCCTGGTATATCTTGAACAGCTAATGCCGGTGTTACCCATCGTAAGGGTGAGGGATGTTGATCATGGCATAGCCATGGCGGTAAAGGCCGAGCAGGGTAATGGCCATACGGCAATGATGCATTCCACCAACGTGGTTAACCTGTCTAAAATGGCCAAGGCAATCAATACTACCATATTTGTGAAAAACGGTCCCTCCTATGCCGGGTTAGGCTTCTTGGGCGAGGGATTTACCACATTTACCATAGCCAGTCCCACAGGCGAGGGCCTAACATCGCCTATAACCTTTACCAGACAAAGACGATGCGTGCTTAAAGACCAGTTTAGGATTATATAGGAGACGCCCATGACATCTTCAAATAACAGAGCCACGGAAAAGGAAAATATATGGGACCTTGTACGGGAAGCAGGTATAGTGGGTGCGGGTGGTGCCGGTTTTCCCACCCATGTAAAATTATCTTGTGAAGCCCATGTAGTGATAGCAAATGGTGCGGAATGCGAGCCGTTACTTGAAACCGATCGCCATCTTATGTTGAGGGAAGGCAAAAAAATAGTAGAGGGTCTAAACCTTGCTCTAAAGGCTGTCGGTGCCAAGGAAGGGATAATTGCCGTTAAGGCAAAGCATGGGGACATTATTAGCACATTCGAGTCCCTGTTAAAAGACCAAAGGAATATACGACTACATCTGCTGGATAACTTCTATCCCGCCGGGGACGAACATGTGTTGGTGTATGAGACCACCAAAAAACTGGTGCCCATGGGCGGTATACCCATAAATGCAGGGGCGGTAGTGTTAAATGTATATACCCTGTCATTGATATCGGATGCCTATGCAGGCAAGCCCTTCACCCATAGGTATGTAACGGTAACCGGCGAGGTAAAAAGGCCGGCGGTGGCCAAGTTGCCCATAGGCATGACCATAAGGGAAGCTATTGACAAGCTGGGTTGCGGTCCCAGGATAGATGACTATGCAGTTGTCGTAGGCGGGCCTATGATGGGGAAATTGGAAGAAAACCTTGACACACCCATACAAAAGACCACCGGGGGTATAATAGTGCTGCCCAAGGACCATACTTTAGTACAGCAAAAGGATATACCCCTCAGTATAGCAGCCAAAAGAGCAAAGTCCGTGTGCTGCCAGTGTAATTTCTGTACCCAGCTGTGTCCTAGGTACTTGTTAGGCCACCATTTAAAGCCCCACAATATGATGAGATCCCTGTCCTGGGATATGGACAGTATCAATATCGGTAGTATATATTCTTCCAGCCTGTGTTCGGAATGCGGAGTGTGCGGATACTTTGCATGCACTATGGGGCTTCAGCCCAATAAGGTAAACAGTTTCTATAAAGGTATTCTAGCCAGGAACAAGACAGGGCGTATATCTTGGGCAGATAAGGATCAGCAGATAGACGAATTTAGGGAATTAAGGAAGATACCCACCAACCGATTGATAGGCAGGCTGGGTCTTGACGGATATAACGTCCATTTACCCTTTATTGACGAACAGTTCAGCTCCAACAGATTGATCCTGCCCCTAAAACAGCATGCAGGCCAGCCTTCAGAACCAATTGTGAAGGCAGGGGATAGGGTTGCAATGGGCGATAAACTAGCCACAGTGCCGGAGGGCAGCTTGGGAGCCAATCTCCATTCACCGATGGACGGTACAGTGGTAAGGATAGACCAGAATATAGTGATTGAGAATGACTAGGGGGAAGGCAATGAACGCCATAGGTATAATAGAAGTTGCCAGTATTGCAAAGGGAATAGAATTATGCGATCATATGATAAAGGCATCAAGGGTTAAGGTATTATCTTCCATGCCCATGTGCCCGGGGAAATATGTAATCATCGTAGGCGGCATGGTAGCCGATGTAGACCATTCGGTACAGGCTGCCGCCCAAAGGGCGGGGTCAAATCTGGTGGATAAGCTGGTAATACCCAATATACATGAACAGGTGTTTAAGGCGGTAAACAATACCTCCGATATACAGAATATAGACGCCCTGGGTATAATAGAAACCTATTCGGTGGCTTCAGGAATCCTGGCGGCGGATGCCGCCGTTAAGGCCGCCCTTGTGGATTTGATAGAGATACGGTTGTCAAGGGGTATGGGAGGAAAATCCTTTATCGTTCTGACCGGGGCAGTGGCCAATGTCAAGGCCGGTGTGG
>JBMNSO010000208.1:0-2971 GCA_050945235.1 Mahellales bacterium | reverse complement strand
TAAACGATTTGTCCAGGGGCTGCAGCGTTGAGGATGTAGTTAACGTGGTTGCCATAACGGCAGTACAAGCACAAGGAATGAAATAGGAGGAAAAAAAGTGAAAGTATTAGTTATAAACGCAGGAAGTTCTTCTTTAAAATATCAATTGATAGACATGACAAACGAAAAGGTACTGGCCAAGGGCGTAGCAGAGCGGATCGGTATTGAAGGGTCCATGCTCAAACACCAGGTGGAGGGCAGGGAGGACAAGGTCGAGATAAAACAACCCATGAAGGACCACACCGCCGCCATGGAACTGGTGAGCGATGCCCTGCTTAACGATGAATACGGTGTAATAAAATCCATGGACGAGGTATATGCGGTGGGGCATAGGGTACTCCACGGCGGGCGTCACTTCTCAAAGTCGATGGTGATAAATGACGAAGTTATGAACGCCATAAGGGAAAATATTATACTGGGCCCCCTTCACAACCCGGCCAATATTATGGGTATAGAAGCATGTCAAAGGCTGATGCCCGGCACGCCTAACGTAAGTGTGTTCGATACCGCCTTCCACCAAACAATGCCCGAATATGCATACCTTTACGCAATACCCTATGAGCAATACGAAAAATATGGTATCAGGAAATACGGTTTCCATGGTACTTCCCATAAATATGTTACCCTAAGGGCGGGACAACTCCTCAACAAGCCCCTGGACCAATTAAAAATTATCACCTGCCATTTGGGTAACGGTTCCAGTATAGCTGCCGTCAAGTACGGTAAGGTGATGGACACCAGTATGGGTCTTACACCCCTTGAAGGCTTACCCATGGGCACCCGTTCCGGTGATCTTGACCCGGCTGTCCTTACCTTTTTAATGAAAATGGAAAATATCAGTGCTGAAGAAATGGATAACTACCTTAATAAAAAATCCGGTGTACTGGGCATTTCCGGCGTCAGCAGCGATTTCAGGGACCTGGAACAGGCCGCCTCGTCGGGTAACAAAAGGGCGAGATTGGCCCTTGACATGTTCGTCTACAGGGTTAAAAAATACATCGGGGCCTATGCAGCAGCCATGGGCGGAGTGGACGCAATAGTATTCACCGCCGGGATAGGGGAGAACACTCCGAAAATACGAAGCGGCGCATGCCAAGGCCTGGAGTTTTTAGGCGTAGAAATTGATCAGGAAAAGAATAATACAAAGGGTAAAGAAATCGAGATAAGCACCTCCGATTCAAAGGTAAAGGTACTTGTAATACCCACCAATGAAGAACTGATGATAGCGCGAGAAACCATGGAACTGGTTAATAAATAAGGGACTCTTTAATTGGCTTGACAAACACATTTATAGTGAATATAATTAAATTTGATTGCAACACGGAGTGATAGTAGCCATGATAGATATTACCAGGCTGGAGAAAAATGTCGGGTTAGAACAGCCCTTTTCCCTGGAAAGGAAAGTGGATGGCATATCCCACGACGATATGGATTTAACCTTTGTTACTCCAGTAAAGGTTAAGGGTAAATTGATAAACACCGGCGACGGCATACTGGCCAAAGGGGATATAGACTGTACAATATCGGCGGTATGTTATAGATGTGCGGAGAACTTTGATTATCGTATATCCATACCCTTTGAAGAACAGTATGTACAAAAGGGCAGCAAGAAGGCCGACACCGATGCCAATGCCTACGAGGATGAACAGTTGGACCTGTGGCCGGCGGTTAAAAGCAATATTTACCTAAGTCTACCAATGAAATTTCTATGCAGCGACGATTGTAAGGGCCTGTGCACAAAATGCGGTAGCAACCTTAACACTACCAAATGCCAATGCCAGGAGGAGAAACTGGACAATCCGATGCATGTTCTAAAGAAGCTGTTGCACGAGGATAAGGAGGTGTAGTTTGTATGGCAGTTCCAAAGCGAAGGACTTCTAAGTCCAGGAGGGACAAAAGAAGGGCTAACTGGAAGCTGGCAGCGCCGGGCATCGTTGAATGTCCCCAATGCCATGAACCAAAGCTGAGCCATAGGGTTTGCAAAAAATGCGGTTATTACGATAATAAAAAGGTAATTAATGTAGAATAATAAAGAAGCAGCTAAAGCTGCTTCTTTATTATTCTATTTTCTTGCCGCTTCGATTATAGCTTTTGTACTTGGTATGGTTTTTGTACTGGGTCCGAAATCGTTTTACAGCCCAACTATTCCTGCTTAACGAAATCGTCCTTGCCCGCCCCGCAGTTGGGACATTTTTTGGGTCGGCACCTGCCTTCCTTGGTCTCACCGCATTTACTGCATTTCCAAACTGCCATAAAGGCACCTCCTTTGTAATTCTCTTATTAATATATATTATATAAACACTGTGTGGCAAAATAAACATATTTTTGGTACAGGCCAATATAAAGGGATGGATTGAAAGAAACAAAAAAGTTTATTGACCGGCCTTTTAAAATTTGGTAATATTAAAAGGACAAATAAATAAAAATATAACAGGTGCTTTACAGCATAATAGGGAAGTTGGTTAAAGTCCAACGCGGTCCCGCCACTGTGAGGAAGAGTGCCGTTACACATGCCACTGGCTCGTCCGGGAAGGCGTAACGGTGTGATGAGTCCAAGCCAGGAGACCTGCCTGTTATAGTAAACTAACAACCTACGATGGATAGGGAGGTGTTTATTGGGATGTATTGTACTTAAGCCCTTCGACTGAACAGGTTGAAGGGTTTTTTAATTATCTGGCGATTGAAGAGGGTGGACAGGGTAGAACCGATTCTTGTCCATTCCACATTCATGTTGAAGAAAGGAGAAAAGGAAAAGATGATAAAGTTAAAAAGGATAATGATGATAATACTGGTTTTGGTGCTGGTATCCGCAGTGGCTACCGCTTGCGGCGCTCCCGCCGATAACGGATCAGATGCAAAAGACAACCCTTCCGATGGGGCCGATACGTCGGCCGGCGGTCAGGAAGATTCCAATGGAGCCACGGAAGGTGAT
>JBMNSO010000207.1:0-2971 GCA_050945235.1 Mahellales bacterium | reverse complement strand
CTTTCACAAAAACTCTAACATAAAATGCCATAAGCAAAAGGCCACCGCTTAGCAAAATATGCAAGTAGGTATTATGTAATGTTAAAAATTTAGATATGCCATAACCTACCCCTGATAGTATTCTACCATCTATTAGAATGTTTAAAGCTATTCCCCATATATCGAATCTGCCTGTACTACCTGCATCCGCTCTTATTACAGCATGTATGAAGAAATCAGCAAGTCCAGTAGCTACTATCAAGCAAATAATAGCTCCAAATAAAACAGCTGTTCTAACTAAACCTTTAAATTTTTTCTTTTTTTCTCTAAACACCAATATAACTACAAAAAACACGAGCATTCCTAATAATGAAGTTCGAGATAGGGTTAATACCAAATTCATTATTATGAAAAGCCCTATAAGAGTATCAAGCAAGTTCTTGCGCATCATTGTCAACCTATAGCCACTTAAAAAAACTCCAGCCAACAAAAATAAGGCAAACGTGTTTCTATTAGAAAAAAAAGATTTGAAGTTGTATGCATAACCACTAGACAATGTAATAATGCTAGGTATAAGACTCCAATTAGTCACAATATTTATTAAACAAGCATATAGAATAAAAATCTGATAAAGCCTAGCAAATAATCCAATGTCCTCGCGATCTAGTTTTCGGGTAGAAAACAAAGCTACAAGAAATATATAGTACGATGTCGCGATTGCTGCATCGATAATGACTGAGGAAGAAAATATTGTGTATTCTGATGGTATAATATTTACCAATATCTGAATCGCAAAAAATAGCAAACCAACAAGCAACTCTTTAATGTTAATCTTCATTCTTTTAATGATAATTACAAACACTACAAGCATATAGAATGATAGGAGTAACCCTGCTTTAATAAGTGTACCTCCATCAGCACCTCGTTCTATGTATAGCATTTGCGGTAAAACCGTAATTAAAAAGAATGTAAATAATAATACGGCAAAACCACGAGACTTTTTACTTTCATTCTGTGTGTATATATTCATTTTTTTATCATTCATATGTCCCCACCAGTCCAAATGTAATAGCTAGTACTGATTATACAAAACTTCATATCTCCTTCAACAAATTGGGTCGTCAACTGTTTTGTAGACCCTTCTCCATCTTAGCAGATTGTCTATTATTCTATCAGGCTCCCTATGACTTATAACAAGAATTCGCGGATAACTATTTTTCATATTCATTTGCATTCCATTCCTCATAAGACAAATTGTTCTGATATGCTTTCATCCCATTAATCATAAGTCGCAACATATTCATTGGTTTTAGACTGGATAATCTTCTAAATCTAATAGCAAAATAACAGGCGAGCAAATATTTTATATTGGGAAATGCAGCTTGTAACCATGCTCCTTTATCAAAAAAAAGTTTTTCATTAAAACCTGAAAACCATGTAGATGTTTCTTGAGAAACAATACCAATGTTATATGGGTGCGTATATATTCTCAATCCTTTATCTAAAGCTTCCTTAAGGAATAACGAGTCTTCTCCAGCAGAATACAATGCTCCTCCACCAAAGAGCAGAGAGAAAAAGATATTCTTTTTTAAAATTGAAGATTTACGTATTGCTATTCTGCAAGTACCGTACCCCATAAAATTCCATTTTCTAACTCGTTTGATTTTTTTCCTAACTCTTGGTTTTCGATCTGAATCACTATGACAATTAAATATTATAATATCTGCCTGCGGTAAATCATTAAATGCATCTAGTATAGCGTCTTCATATCCTTCATCATATATAACATCATCATCTGCCAAAAGACATATTTCTCTTTTGGCATACAGCAGAGCAGTATTTCGGTTCCTGCCAACACCTCTTTGACCCGTTGTAATCATACGTGCTGTATTACCATTGAACCCCAACTCTTCATAAGCATAACAATCTGCCTGATTGGCAAAAAACACATCACTTTGAATATTCATTTTTTTATATATTGACAGATCGTTTTGATGCATAGTAACGACAAGAACTTCCAAGCTATTCATTATTGACCACCTAATTAGATCTATTATTTTTAAACTAAAGATACTCGAATACTTATATTAAATACCTCTCATCGTCAAAATCCTTAACAAGAGGCAAATACTCATAAAACCCTTTATCAATGTCCCATAACTCAGCATGCTGTTCCCACTTAATACGTTCAGGAGAAGGTATCTGCATATAGTCACCAAATCTTTCGGTTAAAAATGCTTCTATATTAGATGATGCTTTTAGCGTCACTGTTTCAAAGGCAATATCTTTAGAGTGGCTAAACCACTCTTTTTTATAAATACCCTTTTTGAAAATGGCTTTCCCTAGGAAGTTGCAATATAAATTCGTATTTTTATCCCGGTATCTATAAACTTGTTTAAGCCCAAAATTCAATAAAAACCTTTTAGGAAAAAGACTCATTACTTTTAAAACAATGCCGACAATACCTTTTCTTTTGGTATAACCCCTATTACATAGTCCGCGCATGATCACATACTTTGCCCATGCACATTGCCATAGCTGCTGTAAAAAATTATCCGGACAGGTATGTAATATGAAGATATCGATATAAATTCCATGATGCATATGCCAGTTCTTGAGATCAGGTTCGATGTAGGTAGTGTTATTCATCCGGATTTTTACGATACTAACCATACCGTTTGAACTGCCCCATTCCTGCAAATAGTACTTCTCCTTGTCCCCAAACTTATTGAAAGTCTCTCGGAATCTTTCATAATTATCCGGGGTCATAAAAATGTCCAAATCATCATCCCACGGAATAAACCCGCCGTGCCGTTTGGCCCCCAAGGCTGTGCCGCCCATAATAAAATAGTCAATATTATTTTCACGACAAATCTTATCCACATCAACCATTATTTCAAGTATTTTATTCTGTAGCGGCAGAAAGCCGTGCTCATCTGGCAAATCAGGACGCATTAATTGCTTAGACATAACCTATCCCCTTAAATTTCTT
>JBMNSO010000206.1:0-2972 GCA_050945235.1 Mahellales bacterium | reverse complement strand
ATATACTTTTCACTTTATTAAAAGTAATGTTCTACAAATGTATATAAAATCCTTTGTACTTTTATGACTTTTTTATAATGTTCCTTCAAAAACCGGTTCGCTATTGATGGGAACCCTGGGAGTATGGTATCAATCTCTTTGGGCGTCCCTGACACGAAAGGAATCCCGGGGTCTTGCCCGATAAAGGTACCATACTCTCCTTCCCATGTAAACGATATGCTTTACCAAACCTCCATGTAATGACTATACCGTAATTTCAAGGGCTTACACAGAATTTTGTTCTACTTGAGATATTACTCGTATCCTCCGCCTCTAACGGCGTCTATTAATACAGCCAATATTAAAATGCCACCTTTCACTATGAGTTGATAATAACTTTGAATATTTAAAAGAACCATACCATTTGCTACGGTTGCAAGGAGTAATACTCCCAAAAACGTTCCAACTACATTTCCTTTACCACCCGCCAGGCTTACACCACCTAAAATAACTGCAGCAACGACATCCATTTCTATACCAGTACCTGCTTGGGGCAGGCCAGCACCATTTTGAGCCGTCATAATTATACCCGCAAGCGCCGACATAACACCGGCTATTAAATATAATAAAAACCTGGTCTTGTTTACGTTGATTCCCGATAGGTAACTGGCATAAGAATTACCCCCGATAGCATAAATCTTTCTGCCAAAGGGTGTAGAACTAAGGATATATCCAATTACTATATATGACAGAATCATAATTATTATGCTGTTGGGTATTCCCAGAGTAAATCCCCTTCCTATTTGAAGAAAAGCTTCGTTGGTTATGGTAATTGATTTGCCCTGGACAAGGGCGTAAGATAAGCCCCTAAAAATCGACATCGTACCAAGGGTGGTAATAATGGGATTAATCTTAAACTTAGTTATAATTGTTCCATTGAGTAGTCCACCAACCAATCCGCAGCATAGGGCAGCAAGTATGCAAACAATTGTAGGATACTCAGCTTTTAATAAAGCGGATACGATCATGCCAGCAAAGGCTGCTATAGAAGAGATTGAGATGTCCAATCCCCCAGTTATCAATGCCATAGTTAATCCGGTTGCCAGAATCCCCATTATCGAGGCATAAGCCCCTATATTCAAAAAGTTCTTTAACGAGAAGAAATACGGCGATAATATACCGAAAAATATACAAATTGCAATATATGCGATTAACACATTAAACGTGGTGGACTTTAAATCAATAGATATACGCGTTTTATTAGCGTCCTGTGAATCAGTTTTAGACTCTATAATCTTCATCATCCTATTCCTCCTACCGCATAATTCATTATAGTTGCTTGACTGGCCTCTTCCCTTGAAACTATACCTGATATCTCACCTTCGTGTAATACAATTACTCTATCCGATAAAGCCAGTATTTCAGGTAGTTCCGAAGAAAGCATTACCACTGCCATACCGTTTGTGCATAGTTCTTCCATAAGTTTATATATTTCAACCTTAGCACCTACATCTATGCCCCTTGTAGGTTCATTAAGAAACAAAACTTTTGTATCCTTAACCATCCATTTAGCAAGCACTATTTTTTGTTGATTACCCCCACTTAAAGATTCCGTTATTGTTTCTATACTAGGTGTTTTGATATTTAGTTTTTCCACCCATTTTTCGGCAATATTTCTTTCGGTGTTTTTATCCATAATCAAACCTTTTCTCAATTCATCTATATAGGTAAGGGTTATGTTTTGCTTTACTGAATGGCATAATATTAAACCGGCTGTTTTCCTTTCATTAGGAACATACGCCAGCCCTGCTGTAATTGCTTCCCTTGGATTTTTAAATATTACTTTTTTCCCGTTGATTTCAACATTGCCTTTTTTTATTCCCCGAATGCCAAAGATAGCTTCAACAAGATTGGTTCTACCACTTCCCATTAACCCAAATATCCCTAGAAGTTCTCCACCCCTTACATCAAAACTTATATCCTTTATCTTATCAGTACTAATATTGTTTATCCTTAGAACGACATCTGATTGTTCTACAACTTGCTTGGGATACATATCCTTTATTTCTCTTCCAACCATTAGATGCACTAATTCTTCTTTATTTGTTTCAGAAGTATTTAGCATCCCGACTCTCTTTCCATCACGCATCACCATAACTCTATGTGATACACGGAAAACTTCATCTAATCTATGGGATATATAAATAATCGATATGCCTTGTTCTGACAAACTCTTTATGATTTTAAACAAATTTTCAGTTTCCAGATCGTTTAAAGCTGAAGTAGGCTCATCCATTACCAATATCTTCATTTTCCTTGATAATGCACGACCGATTTCTACTAATTGCCTTTCAGCAACTGATAATTTCGAAACTTTTGTAAAAGGGTCCAGTTTTAAATTCAGCTGGTCCAATATTGCCCGTGTATCCTTTTTAAGTTTGTTCCAATCTATATTTTTCGTTGTCCGCTTAACCGGAAGTTGACCTAAAAAAATATTCTCTGCAATGGATAAGCTTTCCAAATAGTTTAATTCCTGATATATAATACTAACGCCCAAATCAAGTGCTTCCTTTGGAGTGGAGTATTTCACAGTTTTACCTTCTAGAATTATTTCTCCTTCGTCAGCTATATATGCTCCTGACAAAATCTTGATAAGGGTCGACTTCCCAGCACCATTTTCTCCTAATAGTGCCAATACCTCTCCACGTTTTAATTCTAAGTCAACCTTATCTAATGCTAGGACACCAGGGAACCTTTTAGTTATCGACTTCATTTGTAGGACATTTTCACTTGTCATCGTATCACCTTCTTAATATAGTAATCAGTGCTGACTTTTTTTAATAAATAAGTGTATAATGAAGGGCAGTTTCTAAAGTTTTATAAGTATACTAATTCTAGGTGTTTATTTATTCAGGATAGTATTCATCAATATTTTCGGCGGTAATCATCACGTTTTCCATATAAAGTTCTTTCGGCGCATCTTTTCCTTCAAG
>JBMNSO010000205.1:0-2984 GCA_050945235.1 Mahellales bacterium | reverse complement strand
AAACCCTTTGAACCAAAGGAGTTGATAGCTAGGATAAAGGCGGTACTTCGCCGGTATGATAAGGGTATTTTCAATAAAGAAAAAGAAGTGGCCTATAAGAATCTGTTTATAAGCCTTGAAACATACAAGGTAACATATAATTCAAAGGAAATAAGCTTGCCCCCTAAGGAGATAGAACTTTTATTCTTCATGGCCAGCCACCCCAACAAGGTTTTTACCCGGGACCAATTATTGGAACAGGTTTGGGGTTATGACTTCATGGGAGATTCAAGGACGGTGGATGTGCATATTAAGAGGTTACGGGAAAAGTTCAACCACCCAGACAATAGCTGGGAGATAAAAACGGTATGGGGTGTAGGCTACCGCTTTGAGGTGAAATAGATGTTTAAAACCCTTTTTGGCAAATTAATGCGGACATATCTTATTATAATTGCTATTACTTTATTTATACTGGGCTTTTCGCTTTCCCAGATTTTTCATAATTATTATTACTCCCAAAAACAAAAACAGTTGGTTGCAGAAGGTATAAAAATAAACGAGATGGTGGGACAGTATGCCTTAGGGCTCATCGATGAGCAAAGGTTTTACCTGGAAATAGACGCCATAGACAGATTTTTAAATACAAAGATATGGTTTGTTGATAAGGTAGGTACTATTTGGGCCTCATCCTCGGGTACGGATGGCAGCTGGGAAGGCCAAAAACTGACCAAGGAAGAGTTGCAACAGGTAATAGAAGGTAACATAATAACAAAGACCGGCCAATTCAGCCAACATTTTTCGGTACCCATGATTACCGTAGGCGTACCTATATCCATTAATGATAGGATCAGCGGGGCAATATTTCTGCACTCCCCGGTGTATGAGGTCAGCAATACCCTGAAAAACATCTATAAAATGATCTGGATATCGGCTTTGTTTTCCCTCGCAATGGCAATAGTCCTGTTGTATTTTACCTCCAAAAGAATATCCAGACCGTTAAAGGAAATGAGTGTAATTGCAAAGGCCATGTCAAAAGGCCAGTTTGATAAAAAGGTCGACATTTCCTCCAATGACGAGATTGGCCAATTGTCGCAAAGTTTTAATTACATGGCCCAGGAACTCAAAAGCCTGGAGAATATGAGAAAAAGCTTTGTGGAGAATGTATCCCATGAATTCAAATCACCCTTAACTTCCATAAACGGTTTTATACAGGGCATGATAGACGGTACCATACCAAGGGAGGAATTTGACAAATACCTGGCCCTGGTATCTCAAGAAATAAAGCGGCTAAGCAAAATGTCAAAGGAGCTTTTAGAACTTTCCCAACTTGAAAACCGCAGCATGACTATAAAGATGTCTACCTTTGATATAAACGAATTAATAAGAAAGGCTATTATTAACCATGAAACCATAATAAACGAAAAGGGCATAGATATCGACGTTGGGTTCAAGGAGCACAACCTGTGGGTTGCTGGTGATGAGGAGAAAATACTACAGGTACTTAATAATCTATTGGACAATGCAATACGTTTTGTGGACACCGGCGGCAGCATAAGCTTTGCCACCGATTCTGACGATAACAAGGCGTATATTTCCATACAAGATAACGGATGTGGCATACCTAAGGAAGAAACTAAATACATTTGGGATAGGTTCTATAAAGTGGATAAAGCAAGAACATATGACAAAACCGGTACCGGTTTAGGACTGTCAATAGTAAAGGGTATAATCCAGCAGCATAACCAGGAAATATGGGTTGAATCGGATCTGGGTAAGGGTACCAGGTTTACCTTTACACTAGAAAGGTATACCGGAAAACGTTAAATGTTTACAAACTATTCATATTTTATTAAAAATTATCTATTATAATAAGGGCCAGTGGAATACATGATAATAAAAATATTAAGGTGGTGAAAATACTATGAATGATCCCTTTAACGATTTCGAAAAGAGACCTAAAAAAAGAAAAAACTATATTGTATATATTGCACTTCTTTTGGTAGGGGTGCTGCTGGGAGGAATATTAGTTAATTACATTCCTCTTGATAGGGTAGGCGGTGTATCCGGTCAGCAGCAAAATTCAGGTATACTGGATGAACAACAACAAAAGGATGTTAAGGAGGACGAGGACAAAACAAAAAAAAGTGAGGATATAGACTTTGACTCCGATATATCGGCTAAATATGAATTGTTCGAGGATGACAATCCGGTAATAGAAATCGCCCAAAGGGTAGGCCCGGCGGTGGTGGGCGTAACCAATAAGGTTACCATGTTCAATAATTTTATGGAAAACAGTATAGAAGCCGAACAGGGAACAGGATCGGGAATAGTAATAAGCGAAGACGGTTATATTGTAACCAATAACCATGTTATAGAGGGTGCAACCAATATAGGTGTTGTGCTGCCCGGGGGCAAGCAAGTTGAAGCCCAGTTGATAGGCCAGGATTCCAGGACCGATCTTGCGGTGCTCAAGGTAAAGGCGGAGGGCCTGACCGCAGCGAAGTTAGGGGATTCGGATAAAATACGGCCCGGCGAACTGGCGGTGGCTATTGGCAATCCCCTTGGTCATCAACTGGCAGGTTCGGTAACGGTTGGTGTGATAAGTGCGGTGGGCAGGACCCTCCAGGTAGATGGTAAGACCCTTAACCTCATACAGACAGATGCGGCCATAAATCCCGGTAACAGCGGCGGTGCCCTGGTTAATAAGAAGGGTGAAGTAATAGGGATAAACACCCTTAAACAGGCGGCTGTAGGCGTAGAAGGCATAGGTTTCGCAATTCCCATAAACGATGCAAAACCAATAATTAAACAATTGATTGATTATGGATACATCAGCAGGCCCGGTATAGGAATCTGGGGTTCTGAGATAACGGAACAGGCCGCCAAGGAATACAAAGTACCCGTTGGCATATTGATAAGAAGGGTAGTAGTAGACGGTGCCGCTGCAAAGGCCGGTATAGTACCGGGGGATATTATAATAAAAATGGAAGGCAATACAATAAAAA
>JBMNSO010000204.1:0-2991 GCA_050945235.1 Mahellales bacterium | reverse complement strand
AAAAGGGCGAATATATAAATACAGGGTTCACGTGAACGCACAAGATAAAGAGGTTGTACAAGTGCAGAATAAGAGAGTTACCACTCATGATATAGCTAAAATAACAGGGTTCTCCAGGGGGACCGTCGATAGAGCACTGAATAACAGGGGAAGAATAAGTGAAAGTACACGGAAGCTCATATTGGCAAAGGCACAGGAATTAGGATATGTGCCTAATAAATTGGCAAGATCTTTGGCTTTGAAACAAAGGATCACGATTGGCGCCATTTTTCCATCTCAACCAGAATTTTTTTTCGACAGAATTAAAGACGGCATGAAAGCTGCTGAAAAGGAGTTTAAGGATTTTGGACTATCAGTAGATTACTTACTTACTGAGACCCATGATGCGATGAAAGAGATAGAGCTGTTGGAAGAACTCCTTAAAAGACAACCTAAGGGAATATTGCTAGCCCCTGCCCATCCTTTATTGCTTAACGGAGTTATCGATAGAGCAGCAGAGGAGGGTATACCAACCGTTACTTTTAATAGTGATGCTCCTTTAAGTAAAAGGCTATGTTTTATAGGGCAAAATTTGGTTGAAAGCGGGAGAATTGCGGGGGAACTATTAGGGAAGTTTTTAAACGGTAGTGGAAAAGTTGCTATACTCACAGGCTTTGATGAAGTGTTAGCACTTAGACAGCGAGTGGAGGGTTTTATAGAAGAGATTACGGAGTATTTCCCTGGGCTTAGTTTTGTAGGTCCATTTGAGTATTACGATAATGAGGTGAATGCTTATAATATTACTAAAAGGATATTGAAGGACATATCGGATCTTAAGGGCATTTATGCGACTAGTGCAGCTGGGACAAAGGGAGCGGGAGAAGCCGTTGATGAATTTGGCAAAAACAGGGACATAAAGATTGTTGGCTTTGACGTTGATTCAAATACTGGAAAAATGTTAAGGGCTAATACAATTCACGCGGCGATTTGTCAGGATCCATATGCGCAAGGCTACTATTCGGTTAAGATAATGTTTAAGCATTTGACGGAGGGTTTTGTGCCTGTGAAAAAAAACCTATATACCCGTCTTGATATTCTGCTACGGGAAAGTATTGATAAAAATAACGATAATAATTATTTGTATCGAATATAAATGGACAATTCTATATATAAAATAATAATTTGTAAATATTTTTTTAATTATTCTTTAAAGCACTTTACCTAAAAGAGATTCAATAGTGTTTATTTAATACAATTGGCAATTTAGCGCTAACATGCGTGCACGCAAACGCGCTAACGTGTTCTTAAATCAATAATCATTTTTATTAAAATACCTTGTTAATTGCCCTTAATACCCGTTCCCTTGGTTTCATAAGTGGTACCTCCTAACTTAGGTTTTGTTATGTCAATTATATGCTATTTTATTTGGTATCGCCATGAACTTATATACTATAAACATGGACTTTTGTTTTAATAATATATTTATGCATTTAGGGTGATAATAAGAAATTTTTAATTATCCAATGAAATTTCATATGGATTTGAAGGATAATTTCCTTTTATATAGAATAAGTCTATATATTGTTTACTAAAATCCGATACGGGAGGATAAACCAATGAAGGTAAAAGTGGATTCGGGCGTATGTCGGTTTATTACTAATATAACAGCCAGTTGCGAAGATATGCAAAATGTAACCTTGGATATCGAAAGTCAATGCCCCCATATACAGAAGATGGGCGAACAGTTAAAACAAGTGGATGCTTATAAAGAGATCTTTAGCAAGCTTAATAACAGCATAGTATATACCATTGCGGCCCATAATATCGCCCATGTTGCTTGTCCGGTGCCAAGTGCCATATTAAAGGCAATTGAAGCGGCTGCAGGTTTAGCCCTTTCCAGGGATGTATATATTTCCATGTCAGAGGATGAATAGAGAAAAAGCTTCGCATATTATAATACGCGAAGCTTTTTATTAAATACTTGATAGAATTCCTGGGCATACTTAGAAGCGTTTGCGATTTCCAATTGTGTATTCTCACCTGATATGAGCTTTATGACCGCTTCATCCTCATTGATATTACATATAAGGTCCATAACGATACCGGTTTCGCTCTTATCAAAGCTTTCGGCCAAACGAAGAATAGTTGCCAGTTTTTTTATTATTATGTCGTCGCCATCCCGTAATATGTTCTTATAGTTCTGCCAAGCGTTTTGTATATCCGGATGTTCATACTCGGATGTTATAAAGGCACTTATCAATATTTCCCTGTGTTCCAAACCGTAGAATGTGGAATTGCTGATTACATAAAAATTATGCTTATGCTTATCGTAATAATTAATGGTGACACCACAATCATGTAACAGGGTAGCCACCGTCAACAGTTTTTTCTCCCACTGGCCTAAATTATGCAGGGGCTTTAGTTGTTCAAACATTGAAAGACCGAGTTTACACACTTGATATGCGTGGGCTTCGTTTATATGATAGTATTTTATGGCGTTATCTAAACTGGCTTGCAGTACCGATGCTTTGCGGTAGTTACTCTGATTTTTAATTAAATAGTCAAAAAATATGCCCTCCCTCAACCCGCACCCGCTCATTACTATGTTCTTAGGTTGGTTTATTTCGATAAAACATTTTAATATACCAATACCGGAGATGAATATATTTGCCCTTTCTTTAGCAAGACCGGGAATATTTTGCCGGGTTTTAAGGTCCGAAAATTTATAATCATCATATATTTGTATTGCATTGGTTGTTTCCATGGTATAATTATGAATTTTCTTGTAACTATAATTTTTTCTGTGCATATCTATCTTACACAGGTTTCTTAATGTACCTCCTATACATATTAGGGGCAGGTCTTTGTCATTTTCTATCCATGGAAAGGATAAAAATTGCTCTTTTATATATTGTTCCAGATTGTTTATTTGCTCATCGTTAGATTTATCAGGATCCAAAAACCTTTCTGCCAAGGTCGTGGTTCCTATTGGGAAACTGAAACAATCAATTA
>JBMNSO010000203.1:0-3007 GCA_050945235.1 Mahellales bacterium | reverse complement strand
CGGGGCGGACGCCCGGGCATGTTATGCACAGATCAAGAGATATGTGGATAACTTTCGGACCATTGACGAGGAAGTTAAGGGCCTGATTAAGGGTCAGCCTGTGAAGACCCTGTGTGAATACGATGTTTCGTACTTGCCAAAGCCTGATAAAAGGATGGTCGTAACGGGTATTGTGGATAGGGTGGATGTGTATCGGAGTGTGGATGAAAATATGGCTGTGATAATCGATTATAAGACCAACCGTGCTCAGGATGCCGGGGCGGTTCAGGCCCTGGCCCATCATTACGGCATACAGCTTAAGCTGTATGCCCGGGCGGTTAAGGAGCTTTTGTACATACAAAACCGAGGCATTGATAAGGTAAGGATGATACTGTATCTGTTGGACTGCGGCCAATGGGCGGAAGTGCCCTATGACGACCATGATATAGACGACTTGATAGGGCGGATGAATACTGCCCTTTCGGTTAAGCCGGAGGGCGGGGGCGTGCAGGACTATCCCCGGCGGCCGGGTCGGCATTGTATGTGGTGCTCCTATAAAATGATTTGTGATAAGGTGGGGGATAGCTAAATGGGACCGTTGAAATTCGTGCATATGGCAGATGTTCATTTGGATACCGGGTTTTACAGCAGGCAGGAAGGGGTTAGGAAAAGGCTGAGGGATGCCGTAAGGGTAGCATTTAAAAGGGGAGTGGACCTATGTATAGATCGGCAGGTCCATTGTATGCTCATCGCCGGTGACCTATTCGACGGCCAACGCCTGTCCTTTGAGACCGAGAAGTTTTTATTGGAACAGATGAATAGACTGAAGGACCATGGCATACAGGTGTTTTATTGCACCGGCAACCATGACCCCGGAGGCATAGGACAATATAGCGGCATAAAATGGCCTTCCAATGTCCGCATCTTTGGTGGTGAGGCCATAGAGACAGCCCAGGTCAAAGACCGGGATGGCTATGTGATTGCCAAGGTAGTATCCTGCGGCCACAGCAGGCAGAATTTGGACCGTAATTTAGTAAAGGATTTTCCGGTGGCCCAGGGCGATATATACCATATAGGCCTTGTGCATGCCATGGTGACCGGTGCGGCATCATTAGCCAGCCACCGGCGGTATGCACCCTGTTCCCTGGAAGATTTGGTGTCAAAGGGTTATCAGTACTGGGCCTTGGGCCATGTCCATGCCCGACAGGAGGTGGGCAACGGCGGGTACATATATTATTCGGGCAATATCCAGGGCCGGCACCCCGGCGAGATCGGGGACAAGGGATGTAGCCTGGTTGAGATACACCCGGGCGGTATACCTCATGTGGAGTTTTATCCCCTGGCCGATGTTAAATGGCACCAACTGACGGTGGACAATCTTACGGATATATCCGATATGGAGGACCTGGAGAACTGTTTAATACAACAATGCAGTCGGGCACTACAGGATGAACGACTGCCCGCCCACAGCCATATAATAAGGATACACCTTATAGGTAGCTGTCCGTTATATACCCGGCTGGGTAACGAGGAGGATGTTGCCTTTTTGGAGGAGCAGCTGACATACCAGACCGGTGTTTTATCAGTTGAAATATTGACTGATTTACGGCCACCGGTGGACATAGGTAAGTATCTGGGGGATGTAAACCTGTTGGCCCATGTACTGGAGTTGATAGAACAGGCCCAGTTAAAAGACGATGTATTAGAGCAATTGATACCCGAGCAATTGGCGGTGGGCAGGTTTGCCGCCCAGGATGAAAGGCTGGCATATGCAAAAAGCCTTTTAAAGGGACTTAAAGAAGAGGCGGTTGCCAGAATGGTGGTGGATAAGGAATGAAGATAAGGGCGCTGGCGATAAAATCCTTTGGACCCTTTAAGGACCTTAAGCTTTCCGATATTGACCGGCAGTTGGTGGTAATATGGGCCCAAAATGAAGGGGGTAAATCTACCCTGAAAAATGCAATAGAAACCCTCCTTTTTGGTTTTAACCCCGCCAACAGGGACAAACATCCCTATACATGCTGGCAGGGCGGTGACATGGAGCTTGAGGGTGATATCATTTTGGATGATAATACTGATATTAAGGTATATAGGAAAATGCTGGCCAGTCCCAGGGGCGTGGTGGCGCGGTCAGGGAAGGACCAGGAGAATATACGCAACCGTCCCCTGGCCATGGCAGGCTACATTTCCAGGGAGATGTTTAAGAGTATTTATTCCCTGTCATTGGAGGATATGCAGTTGTTTAAGGGTCAGACCTGGGATGAAGTCCAGGACAGACTATTGTCCAATCTGGGCGCCGACTTTCTGAAGGCACCCCGGGCGGTCATTGAACAGATAAACACCGACGGGTCCATGCTTTGGAGGGCGGATAACCGCGGCAACCCGAGGGCTAAGGTATTAAAGACAAAGATCAAGGACCTAAAAGGGCAGCGGTTGGAAGCCCAGAAAAGGTATGAACGCATAAGGCGGTTAAACGATGAAAGACTGGATATTCAAACTCAAATGGATGATATAAGGGAGGAGATCACCCGCCTGAGGGCAAGGTTAAGAAAGGCCACCAGATTAAACCCGGTAAGGAAGATGCTAATAAGGCAGGAGGAACTCCTCTCTGGGATAGGTGATGTGGATCTACTAAACCATATTCCCGATAATGCCGGCCATATATTGCAGCTCCTTGAGGAACAACTGGCAAAGGCACAGGACAGGCGGGCACAGATTATGTCCCGGATAAAGGCTTTGCAGGATAGTATGGTACACTTGGATGCACAGGACAAGTATTTACTGGATAGTAAACAGGAAATAAGGTCAATGGTAGGGATGGCCGGTCTGTTTGCCCAAGATAGGGAAAGGATGGCCGGATTGTCAAGGCAGTTGGATATTATAAACGGTCGGCTCAAGGAGGCCACCGCCGATATACTTAAGCAGCAGTGGCATGATGGGCTGGAAGCTTTATTTGAGGGTGTGTCCAGGGCGGAGCTTAGGGGCCGGATAACTGCGTACAAGGGTGCCCGGGCCCGGTATGATGAAG
>JBMNSO010000202.1:0-3029 GCA_050945235.1 Mahellales bacterium | reverse complement strand
TAATTTGGATACATGAATTATCTTATGTTGATTTACATCATAATGTTGGAACAAAAGTCAACATAAAATAATAGGGGGTTATGTAAGTGAGTAATAAAATCCATTATTATCCGCTGACCCATCCACAGCAGCGAATATGGTATACTGAAAAATTTTTTCCGGGTACTAGTATAGGTAATATTACCGGTACCTTTAAGATTAAAGGAGACCTAGACTATCAGCTTTTAGAGAAGACCATTAATATTCTGATAAGGGAAAACAAGGCCCTTAGAATACATATTGTTGAAAAAGACGGCAAACCTATGCAATGCATAAAGGAATATGAATATAAAAAGATAGATTTTTTCGATCTTAGCAGATACAGTGAAGAGGAAATAGATGAATGGGCAGTAAAACAAGCAGAGATCCCCTTTGTTTTAGAAGATTCTGATCTATATTATTTTGCTATTATTAAGATAAATGATAATCAATCAGGAATTTTTATGAAAATTCATCACCTTGTAATTGATGCCTGGTCGATTGTACAGTTAACCAATAAAATAACTGAGTATTATAATGCCCTAAGAGAAGGGAAAGAAATTTGCGTTGATAATGCGCCTTCATATATAGATTACATAAAAAGCGAGCAAGAGTATAAAAGATCCGAACGTTTCAAAAAAGACAAACAATATTGGAACAATATGTTTGATACTGTGCCCGAGCCTGCGACTTTAAGGAACAGGAATACCAGCGACAGTAACATTAGAGCCAAAAGAATGACTTATGTTTTGTCAGCAGACTTTACATCAAAAATTAGGGAATATTGTAAACAAAACAAAGTATCTATCTTCACCATTTTTTTGTCTGTTCTTGCAGTATATATTAATAGGGTAACGGAGAATGACGATATTGTATTGGGTACTCCGGTGTTAAACCGTTCCAACCGCAAGGAAAAAAATACCATTGGTATGTTTGTTAGCACCATTCCGATGCGTATCAAAATAGAAAATGAAATGGATTTCAGGTCCTTTACCCAAAATGTCACGAAAAACTGGATGGGAATATTAAAACATCAACACTATCCCTATGACCTGTTGCTAAGGGATTTAAGAAAAAAACATAAGAATATCAATAATCTATACGATATATTACTTTCATATCAGAATGCCAAATTCGATAAAACCATTGGAAATTATCACGAAGGGACATGGCATTTTAACGGCTACCAAGCTGATTCCCTATACATACATATTAATGATCGGGAGGACGAAGGTAGCTTAACAATAGATTATGACTATGTTACCCAGGTTTTTAATAAAAAAAGCATTGAGTATTTACACAAGCATTTGTCCAAGCTCTTAGAAGACGCAATTGGTAATCCTGAAAAGTCCATTGCACGACTGAATCTTATCGCCGAAGACGAAAGACGTCGCATAATTAATGCTTTTAATGATACTAAAAGGCCGTATCCCAGCCATAAGACTATGCAGCAGCTTTTTGAAGAACAGGCAGCCCTGACCCCTGACAATATTGCAGTAGTTTTTCAGGACAAACAATTGACTTATAATCAGCTGAATGAACGGGCAAACCAACTAGCCAGGTTGCTCCGCAGAAATGGAGTAAAACCCGATGATATAGTAGGGATAATGGTACGCAGATCCTCGGAAATGATTATAGGCATAATGGCTATAATCAAGGCAGGAGGTTGCTACTTGCCCATTGATCCTGAGTATCCAACAGACAGGATAGATTATATGCTTAAAGACAGCGGTACAAAGGTATTATTAACGGAGAAGCAGCTGATGTCAAGGCTTAATTATTCAGGGGTTGTCATTGATGTTTACAATGAAGAGTTGCGGGGTGAGAGCAAAACCAACCTTGAAATTATCAATAAGCCTAACGACTTAGTTTATGCCATTTACACATCGGGCTCCACCGGCAATCCAAAAGCGGTTATGATAGAGCATAGAGCCCTTATAAACTTTATTGAAAACGTAAGTAAGCTGCTGGAATATAAGCCGGGGGGAACGGTTGTAAGCGTGACTACTATGTCCTTCGATATATTTGTTTTTGAAGTGTTTCCTTCTCTGGCAAAGGGACTGAAAATAGTAGTAGCCAATGAGCAACAGCAGAAAATACCCGAGCTCTTAAGCGAGCTTATCATTAAGGAAAAAGTAGATAAGATTTTGACTACGCCGTCCAGGATGCATCTCTTAGCCTACGGCCAAAGCAATATTGAGTGTTTCAATGTATTAAAAGAAATTATACTGGGTGGAGAGCCATTTCCGCAGAAATTATTAAAACGTCTGAAGAGTATGACCGAGGCCAGGATAATTAATATGTACGGTCCCACCGAGGCTACCGTGTATTGTACCTTCAAGGATCTAACCAATACCAATGACATTAATATAGGAAAGGCGTTGGACAATTACAAGATTTACATTCTGGACAAATATCTGAATCCTATGCCCATAGGCATTCAGGGTGAACTATGCATAGGCGGTGAAAGCCTAGCCAGGGGTTATCTCAATAGAGAGGAAATGACAAAGGAAAAGTTTATACCCAACCCCTTTGAACCTGGAACACGGATATATAAAACAGGTGATTTGGCCAGATGGTATCCCAAGGGCGAGATTGAGTGCTTAGGTCGTATGGACAACCAGGTAAAAATAAGGGGTTACAGGATAGAACTAGGTGAAATAGAGGAACACTTGCTAAAACAAGACGGGGTTAAAGAAGCAGTAGTAGTAGATAAAGAAGACAAAAACGGCAAGAAATATCTATGTGCTTATTTGGTTTGTGATAACGGTATTACCGATATGCAGCTAAAAGATGCCCTCAGTCAAGAATTGCCCAGCTACATGGTGCCTTCAAGCTTTACAAGGCTTGACAAGCTGCCCCTTAATCCCAATGGTAAAATAGATAGGAAGGCACTGCCTGAACCTGAGATAGGGCTCAATACTTCAAAGGGGTATAGTAAGCCTAGAAATGATATAGACCGAAAACTCATTGATATTTGGAGTAAGGTGCTCAATGTCAAAGGTATAGGT
>JBMNSO010000201.1:0-3065 GCA_050945235.1 Mahellales bacterium | reverse complement strand
GGTATGAAATACAATGCTTCCCGGGTATTGACCCAATGGTGTGTTGGAGGGTATATTCTCGAAATCCACGCTCATCCAAAAGGATTCATTACCTTCTAAGTAAATGGGATTCTCCCATGGATCAAGTTCTTTACTCCAGTTATTATCGCTATATACCTTTACCCAATCGAAATCATCAAAAAAACCGTGTACAGTTATCCACAGTTTAATCGTATCATTGGTTTTATTAACCACCTTAAAAAGGTTTTCGAATCTATAGGTACTGTTGGGCTGAAAACCATAGCTACCCTGGCCCTCGCCGTCACCACTGCCGGCAGCAAAATTCATTTCAAGGCCGGCGCCCTTCTTGTACACTGTATTATCCCTATAACCCACGCCGGTATTGGGCTCAAACCCCAGTTTACTATCATCGGGCCCGGTGGCACTAACCGACATGGTACCAGCCATCCCTCGGTAGCTGCCTCCAATGGGCATGTTGACAGACGCACCCGCCATGGTTAGTATTATTCCCAGGGATAAATACAAAGTAATCGCTATTACTAGAACCCCTCTTTTCACATTACCCACCTCCCTTCAAAATCATATTAAAATTATATTGACCCTTTGCTTATTTAATTTTATTTCAATAGGGAGTTTTATTATATTATTCCCAGGGATACTTTTACCGGTAAAATAGGATACATTTAATCTCTACAAAAGTACCATTCCTTATTGACGCAAAAAAAATAAGCCCCTTAGGACTTATTTTCAAACAATCGATTATTCACTTTAACATTATCGTTACCTCCATAACCGGGCCGCTATTTCCTGCAATAACGGTTATATTGGAAGAGGTGCCGTCGTTTAAGGTGCTTGACGGTGTGGTATCCGGGCCGAATTCATTATTCCCGCCCAGGTAAAAATAGTGGTCATAGTTGTTGTATATTTCCTCCTCAAGGTCCAGACCCATCTCCAGATTATCCAACTGGCTGTAACCCAGATCCGACATATTAGCTTCTATAAGGGCTACCCCTTTATGGTACTCGTCATCGTTTATAAGACCGTTCACCATTTTTATACCATATTCGTCTACTATGCAATCCCTTATCACCGACTCGTCTATGTGCCAGATGGCTATGCCACCACTCTTTATTTCGTTTTCCAAGGCTCTATAATACCCCTCCAGCTGACGGTTTTCTATGAGATAATACTCGTCGGGATTAGGTGTGGGTATTTTCAAAATATTATACTTCCCCGTTGAGGCTGCGTACAACTTATATTCACCGGGTTGTGTAACCACCATGGGTTCTATGAACCCTAAAAAGATCCTGCTCCACGGATCGAGGGGTACCGGTGTCTCGCCTATGAGTTCCCCTTCCCGCAGTGTTGAAGTACCGGAGCCCATGAGGCTGTGGACACCCACCCCCAAGGAGCTTTCATCGGTGTCGTACAGGTCCGGCAGGCCTAAAGAATGGCCCAGTTCATGGCATATTACAGAGATGGAGGCTATACTGTCCTCTCCGGTATTGAACTCATCCACATATAATTCGCCGGTGTATATAAAGGTATTAAGCATTTTGTCATCCAGGGTAAATTCATATTGACCATCGGAAAACCATGAAAAGAAACTATCGACATAGGGCCTGTCCTCCGGGGCAGCGTCCCCTTCGTACCCGGCCAATACACAAATGATATGCAGTTCATGGGATGCAACAACACCGTCATCGTTAGCATCAAAAGAAGCAAAGTCCACAAACCCATCGGCAGCTTCCAGGGCGCTGTAAACCACTGTGTAGGCTGCCTCATCATCCGAACTACCCGGATGGTCAAGCCCCAAACTTACTTCCACTATGCCATCATCGATTATACCATGACTTTCCCTAGCGGGGATAAAGCCCAGTTGATTATTGGACATCTCTAAAAAATAATCGTTAACGCTGTTGGTATCAATTTCGAATATCCGATTGTACCAATCCTGAGCATCGGTCTTTAGCTTCACGTCATCGAATTCTATCAACAACACCAGTGTATTGTGGATATCTTCCACCCTTTTTGCAATACTTAAATCCCTTTTGCCTTGGCTGTAGCTTTGTTCCTTCCCTCTTTTTTCTACATGGGATGTATCGCCGAAGGTGCTATGGTCGCCATCGTCATCTAAGAATAGACCGCAGGAGGTAGAAATGAATATGGATATGATACATATAAGTATAATGCCTATTTTCTTCATCCTTTGCATATTTAATCTCCTTTCATGGGAGAATTTTAACTTTGGGGACGGTGCTTCACTGTCCATTGTTTTATAAATTAACTTGATTAACATATCTCTATTTATCGTCACATGATCAACTTTGGTAGGGTTCATTTTCATTAGATGCCCTTATATGGGCATTATCTTAATCTATAAAACTTTTGCATAATTATACCATGGTCCCTGTACAGAATCAAACGTTTGTCCTATTAGAATAGAGTTAAATCGCAATAAATAAGAAGAAACAGCTGCTACATAAGTAACCGCTGTTTCAGTATTATATAAACTAAATTATATTCAGTATTTAGGATTCGCTTAAATTTAGATTCGCTACCGTTCATGATTGTCATCAAGCTTGCTCGATGAGCGACATGCATAGCATATATGTGTCGGAAATACCAATCTAAGCTCAAATAAGCGTTTGTAGAATATCTTGAAGCATACCGCGGCGTATCTCATCATCACGTTTAATAATGTAACGAATAGAATTTAGTTTTTCAAAGAGTTCGCGGGCGGCCTGCTCTTTAGCTACTACATTGGGATGTGCCGTTTGGTCTGCCTGTTTTACTTCAACTACTGCCCAACCATTTTTTTTGAGTTTAAGTATAAAGTCTGGGTAATAGCGTCTCCAGCGTCCTTCCAGCTCATCATAATACTCCACGTAAAACTCATTATGCCCGACGTCGGTAATGCCGCCGGTATAGTAAATTTCCTCTATTTCCTTATGCTCCACGAAATATTCAAAAAGCCGCTTCTCTGACTCGTTCTCGAATATGTAGGGCTCAATATGGAAACTATTCGGGTACCTCCCGTCGTACATTTCCAAAGCTCTCTTTTC
>JBMNSO010000200.1:0-3070 GCA_050945235.1 Mahellales bacterium | reverse complement strand
TATTCTTTCATTTTAAATTAACAGTTCCGCATTTTATTCTGCTTAACCTACCATGACTATGTGTTCACCGAAAACCTAGTCCATAGTAGTTAAGATATGAAACTTGTTGAGTAGGTTGATATATACGCTAACACCTTATCATAAAGGACAATTATTTGCCGTTTCGTACATGGCTATAACATTTTCTAGTGGAGTGTCCTGTTGAATTCTGTGGGACGGGCTAAAGAAATAACCTCCACCTTTGCCTAAGATATCGATAGTATTTCTTACAACCTCTTTAACTTGTTCAGGACTGCTCTTTGGCAATAACTTTTGTGTATCTATTGCGCCATGAAAGGTCAATTTGTCACCAAATCTTTCTTTCAATACCTTAATGTCCATGCCCTTTGCCGAGGTTTGTATGGGATCTAAGACTTTTATGCCTATATCTATAAAGTCAGGTATTAATTCGATTACACTGCCACAGGAATGTAAAATCATTTTTACGTTATAACTATTAGCCAGATCTACCAGTTGCTTTAAAGTGGGGGCAAAAAACTTTAAGAAAAAATCCCTGCTTATTAAGAGACTGTTTTGAGTACCAAAATCGTCTTTATAAAAAAGGAAATCTATCTTGCCCTTTGCCTGTTGGAATATCTTTTCATAATACTTAAGAAAGAAGCTCATTATATGTTTTATAGCCCCTTGTATCAATTCCTCATTGAGCACCAAATCCATCATTACTCTTTCCATGCCGAATAAGTAGGTCAGTATATGGAAAACACCATGGTACCCCTCTGCATGAATCCCCTCGGTTGATATGGCATAACCTTTAAATTCGTCACACTTTCTATCTACTACTGAAAAATCGAACATATCTATAGATGGCCAATTGTATTTATTCAGTTCATCAACATCATTAATATCTTTCAACGGATTGACATTGACACATACGTCTCGGCTGGTAGCTGTTATTACTTCCTTTCGTCCCACACCCCAAATATCCAATTGAGTCCCGTCATCCAACTTCTTTAATGCTGGCCCTATATAGTCAGGTATTACTTCTCTGAAATCAACATTAAAATGATCAAGCAATTGGTAATAGTCTTTACCGTAGTGGTTATATAAAACATCAATTATCTGGTCCGTTGCACGAAAATTTATTGGAACTCTGTCCGGCTCCTCATGATTTAAAGCCATGTACACTCGTTCTTTTGAATTCATAGATTTCCTCCTTAAGCAAAAACGCAATTCTACATTTCTTGAAGCATTTTATTCAACATCATATTTGAATAGAAGCTCATGATGCTGGTCCATCTGTCCTAGGAGATTGTAATAAACTTGTCTCCAAATTTTATAAAACTCTTCATACATCTCGTGGGTCTTTGGTTCCGGCTCTATTGTACCCATGGTCTTGACTATATCTCCCAACGGTTCTGTTGGGCTATTGTAGATATTGGCGCCTACAGCTGCCAGTATTGCATCACCTAAAGGTGCTGCTTCGTCTACATTGGTGGTTTCCAATGGAATATTAATAACATTGGCTATTATTTGAGTCCAGAATGAACTTTTTGTAGGCCCGCCATTTAGTATTAGTTTATCAATTTTAACTCCTGCATCTAAGGCTACTTTTACATTAGAATACAGATCAAAGGCAACGCCTTCCATAAGAGCCCTAATCATATGTTCCCGCGTTGTACTTAGGGTTACCCCAAAGAATACACCCTTGGCATTTGAATTCCAGTTAGGAGACAGAGTATTTCCCAAGTATGGTAGATATAAAAGCCCGCCTGCACCCGGCTTAGTCTTTTCTGCTTCTTTATCAAATAATGCAAATACATTCAAGCCTGCCTTTTCGGCTACCACCCTTTCAGTATCTGCGAACATATCACGGAACCATTTAAGGGAGGCACCGGTAAAAGCCATCGGTCCATCAAACATGGTGAGTCCGGGTAAAACATGGGGCCATTTAAGTATCCTGTATTCCTCAACCCGTTGTTCTGTTGGGATCATAATGCCTAAATTGGACCCGGTCCCCATGGAATAATAGGCCTGACCTGCTTTTGTAACGGCACAGCCTAATGCTGCTGAACTTATATCTGTCCCACCTGCAACCACTATCGTTCCCTTTTTTAGACCCGTTTCAGCGGCCGCCTGTGAGGTTACCTGTCCGACAACTTCATGGGATCTGTATATCTTTGCATATTTGTCCATGGGAATGCCTATGGCTTCTGCTATATCCGGGTTCCATTTCTCATTCTGATAATCATAGGGATAAAACAAACCTGCATCTCCGGTATTTATTGTAAATTCACCACATAATCTATAGGTGCAATATCCAGCAGGAGACAGGAACTTGTAGGTTTTGTCAAAAAGCTCCGGCTCATTGTTCTTCATCCAAAGGGCTTTTGGCTCAACAAACCATGGTGCTACTCTATTGCCATTGTTATAGTTGATTTTATCCTCCCCAACCCTTTCTCGAATCTGCTGACATTCCTTTTCTGACCTTGAATCCATCCAAATCATACCGGGGCGTATGGGCCTGCCTTCTTTATCAATGGGCAAAGCTACTCCCACCAGTCCCGAAAGGGCAACCCCGGCTATATGCTCAGCATAGGAACCCTGTGCCAAGCATTGTTTGATTGCAGAAACCACCGCCTTCCAGTAATTATCTCCTTCTTGCTCAGCATACCCAGGCTTAGGATGAAACAATGGATGTTCTTGGAACCCTGACGCAACTACCTTACCGGCATCGGTATCAAGGATTGCAGCTTTGACATTAGTGGTACCAATGTCAATTCCTAGGGTTAAATGTTTACTCATAATTATTACCTCCCAGTATTTTAAGTTTTCGAGCTGTTATATAAAAAAGTTGATGGATTTGTTACTCAAATTCTAACTTACTTGTTTTAATAGAATTTGGAGAGGAACATTCTAATATGCTTAATATATTTATTATGAAGCATATCATTTTTCATTTTTAATTAGTAATTATTTAGGAATATGTAGAATTCAAACATCCAATAATTTTTCAGCAATACTGGTGTCGGTTATTAATATATCAATAGCCCCACTATTTAAAGCAGCCTTT
>JBMNSO010000199.1:0-3103 GCA_050945235.1 Mahellales bacterium | reverse complement strand
AAAGTCGCCCCATGTTATTGAGCTGGAAAATAACCTGGAAAGCGTATTGGGAACCAAAGTCAAAATTACAGCCGGCCGTAAAAAGGGTAAGATAGAAATCGAATATTATAGTCAAGAGGATTTGGACAGAATTTTGGAAATAATGGTGGGAAACACATAAATGTTTCACGTGAAACATTTATGTGTGACATAGGAATATTGACGCCCATTAGGGAGCAGAACATGGTATATAAACAGATAAAGAACATTAAAAAAAGGACTTGGTACTAACCAAACAAGGAGCCCCTTGAGGGTTTGCAACCTCGAGGGGCTCCCTTTATATCTTATTACTTATCAAACCGGTTATAAAATTAGATTCCATAAAAAAGCGAGCCATTGGTGATGACTGTATAATTTCTTCGGCGATGTCCAAGGGCATTATGGTTAGCCCAACTGATATGAGGGCAAAGAGTACGGATACGATAAAAAGGCCCCTTATTACCCCGGCACCAAAGCCAGCGATGGTGTCATACCTCCTTAGCATTGGGAGTTCCTTTACTTCTGACACCACCGAAAGAATAAAGGTTAAAATCACTCTCAAAATAAAATAGACAATAAAAAAGCTAATAATGTTTATTACTATATTGGTAAAAGATATTGCAAAATAGTCCCCTAGGGTGGAAGCCTGCATCTGATTAAACACTTCAACCGTAGCATTGTTATATAACAATTTGTCAAAGGGTTTTGACAGGTCGGCACTGGAGATGTACTTCTCAAGGGTTATTGGATCCAAATCAGCAAGTGGCATTTTTCTTATAGCCGTGTCGGGGAGCATAGAAGCCCCTTCTATATAATAATTTAATGTTTCGAGAATAGATGTGCGGGCAATTAGTACCTGTGAAATAGAGGGATAAAGTATAAAGGCCAATAAAAATGATACCAGGTATGTACCTATATTCAAAAGAGAAAGGATGAAACCATGGTAGCACCCTACTACCCCACTGAATGCCAATATCACCAGTATAGCCATGTCCAATAAATTCATATTTTCATCCTCCAAGTACGAATTTCTATACAAACATTTTAGCATATAAATCGCATTATTCCAATAAATTGTTGGTGTTTTGGAAGAGGGGGTGCTCCTTAGACACTTTAACGGTGTCTTTGTCCTACTGCAACAAAATGTTTTATGAGAATATATATCAAATACGTTGTCCCCATATATCCGAAAAGGGGATATATGGTCTTTACAAGTTTTGAAAAGCCAGTGGTGGCCAGGGGAATGGCCAGTAGGGGCAGGATTAACAGTTGAAACCGGTATGATACCTTAAAAGTTTCATTTACCCAAATGATTATGCTGTAAAGGGCCGCAATGGCGGTGGTATACATAGCCGTTGCCAATATCGCCAGATAGACGGTGGTATATCCCGGGCCAAATTTATCGGTCAATGATAATAGGGGCAGTTCAGCCTTTGTTGGGTCGACGCTATGGTACAAAAGGGCTATGATAATTAAAATTCCAGGGACTGATATAAATGCCCCACCCAATACACCGCTGATTATTGCATCCTTTCTGTTGCGGACAAGGTGGCTGAGGGAGGGAAGGAACATGATGGCCACGATGCTGTTGTAACCCACGTACAACACAGCATGAAAAAACCAATTATTATCATAAAAAGATACGGTTACGGCAGTACTTGGCTCCGAGGCAATTATCCTGCCGCAAAGCAAAGTAAGACCCACGATCAGAAAGGGTACAATAAAATTACCTATTGCAACAACACCCTCTATATGAAAGGCCAAAGAAAAGGATATGATCAAGGCAACTATTATTACCGATATGGTGTAGTTTATGCCCGATATTTCCGTTAGAATGGTAGCCATCCCAGCCAACATTATGGCATAGGAAAACAACAAAAATATATTAAATAAATCCTTGGCACGCCAAGGTTTTTTATTTTCTCCATAAAAAGTTTTAGGTAATTTATGGGTATATGCATCGCTGAGTACAACGCCACCAAGTAAGCAAAACAGAAGACAGGCAAATAAAAAACCAATTATACCATTGGCACCGAACTTAACAAAAAAATAAATGATCTCTTGGCCGGAGGCAAAACCTGCGCCTATTATGGCACCTGCATAGAGCAGGGCTACGGTAAAGGTATTTTTTAATCTTTTTGTCATATTTTTTTTATTCTCCTCCTAAAATATATTAACGGTTCTTGAGGTAAAAGTGCCAAGTTTGACAACATCCTTAACAATATGATATGAGCCGGTGTCTGCAAACATTACAGTCGATTGAAGTGCTGTCATTAATTAGTGCATGGAAATGATAGGGTCGGTTGACACACCATAACATGGCTTTACAGGCACATAATCGTGCATTGTTTATAAGGACACGGGAAAAACTATAAACATGTATGTTTCTGGTCGCATAAGGAGGATGGTAATGGAAATAACGGTTTTGCCCGATAAAAAATCCATTGACATAAATAAACAATATGCATTGTTTAAGTTGACGGATATTTTAGGCGAGTTTTTGGATAAATACCTGTGGGATTCATACAAATCCATCGTGATTCTTTGCATAGGCACCGATAGGTCTACCGGCGACTGCCTGGGGCCACTGGTTGGGTACAAATTAAGTGTTTTAAGGTATAACAATGTCCATGTCCATGGTACCCTGGAAAACCCCGTCCATGCAAAAAACTTAATAGATACAGTGAATTTTATAAATAAAAATTATGATAACCCCTTCATAATAGCGGTTGACGCATGCCTCGGAACACCGGAACATATAGGGCATATAACAATTGGCAGAGGTTGCCTAAGACCCGGGGCAGGAGTAAATAAAAGTCTACCTCCCGTCGGTCACATACATATTGTAGGCGTAGTAAACTTGGGAGGTTTCATGGAGTACCTAATCCTGCAAAATACCAGACTTAATCTGGTTATGAAAATGGCAGATGCCATAACCAATGCAGTGATGTACAATTTGTGGAAGAGATTTAGAAATGAGGATATTGTTTAAAACAAGGGGCTATATAATCCCCTTTCTATCATGTAAAGTATTTGATTATATGTTTTATTATGGGCATTGATCAGCAGGGCACCGGGATTATCT
>JBMNSO010000198.1:0-3117 GCA_050945235.1 Mahellales bacterium | reverse complement strand
CTGACTCCAATACATGTCCGATATGCGGTAAAAGGGATCCCTTAATCGTAAGATGTCCTAAGTGCAGAAACCCCATCGACACAAACTGGCAAAAGTGCAATTGCTGTGGACTGCCGCTGTATATTACCTGTCCCAAATGCGGCAATAAGACCTTCTTCGACGATTGCTGCCAACACTGTAACAGTCCTCTGCTGGTGGCCTGCCACAACCCAAAATGCAGATTGGAACAGCCACCCATAGGCAGTAAATGTATAAAATGCGGAAAACCGCTATAATATTTCTATAATTTAATTAAAGGAGGGAAACAATTTGGTATTACGACCCTTTACCAGGAATTACGAAGACAATAGTACGGAAGCAGGATTTCAATTCACTTTTTATTGTGATATTTGCCAAGACGGTTATAAGACCCAGTTTATACCGTCAAAAACCTATAAAAAGTCAGGGCTGTTAAGGGGCCTGGCCAGGGGCATATCCGTCGGCACCTCCCTATTAGGTCAACACAACGTGGGCTACAACCTTGAAAGGGGCGCCGATATATTTACCGAACGTTTCCAAGGCATGTCCCCGGAATGGCATAAAGAACATGAACGGGCCTTTGAAATAGCCCAGAACGAGGCTAAGGGCCACTACCACCGATGCGAAAAATGCAGGAGGTGGGTATGTCAAAGTGACCTAAATGAACAGGAAGGTTTGTGTGTGGAATGCGCCCCCAGGCAGAACGTAGAAGTAGCAGCCGCCCGGGCCGAGAAGATGGTGGCCGATATTAAGGAAAAGGCGGAAAAAACCCAGGTATTCACCGGGGACATAGAAAGCAAACAAATATTATGTCCCCAATGCGGCAAGCCCAGTGGTGAAGGGAAATTCTGCACCAATTGCGGTACCAGCCTCAGCTTCAAACAATGCAGCCGATGCGGAACCAAAAGCCCCGCCGGCACCCGTTTCTGCGGCGAATGCGGCCAACGCTTGGATTGACAAAAGGAGCCAACAGAGCTCCTTTTTTTCAAGCCTTATTAATATGCTTTGCCAAATTCATATGTTTTGCCTATGTTTTTATATACCCTTATCCTATCATTAAGATTGGGATATTTTTTTTCAACAGCCGGGGAAAACATCCCCCTTTGGATATCCTTTGTAGCCTCCCGTTCGTGGCCGATCAATGCCCATGTGGAGTCTATAAGATTGTGGAAGTATTTATCTTCCAGGGCCTTGCAGATAAAGGACTGTCGGGGTGAGTTTATATCCTCGCCGCTTATCTGGAATAATTGGTGGCTTTCACACAGAGCCTTTACCCTTTTTAGCTGCTGTTTGGTATTCCTAGTGGGCATATAAGTAACCGCATTAAAACCCAACTCCTTTATCACTTTGAATAATTGTTCCAGGTAGTCATCCTCGAATTTCTGGCTTTTTTTATCACCGGTTACCGAATCGCCCACATCGCCAAGATAAGCATATGCAGAAATGGCGCCTATATCCCGGCACAAACATATAACATCCCTTACATCGGGACATTCCCTATCGGCATTTATGTAAAAGGAGCTAACCATATCGCTCTTAAGTACTCCCAATAGGTCATAGGCATAGAATGGGTTGTCGGCATCTAACAGCAGTTGCTCCAATTTCGGACTGATATCCAACTCTAACCTGTTTTTCAGGAAATCAACAAGTCCGGGACCTTTACCATATGCCTGTATCAACCTATGGGCTAAGGCAAACAGTATATGCCTCTCGGTGATAGTACCGCCCTCGCTGCTTTTTGATATGGGTACAACATCCCTGTCATAGTCTAGATGTATGTCTTTGCATTTTAGTGTGGCATTGAGCCTGTCCACCATTTGGCGGTTCCTGATATTTCTCTCCTTAATAAAGGGTGTAAAGAACTCCTTGACCTTGTCTATCATGGTATGGGGTATACCATGGATGGCTATGTAAGCAATGTCTTTCTGATCGGGGTTATTGATCCTTCTGCCCTTAAGCTCCGTTGTTGAAAAATCCACTCTGCATTCTACACCTATGGTAGTGGGCATACCTATTATTCTGCCGGCCTCTATGAATTCCCGGGCCCCGCTTATGGAATCGTGATCCATTATACCGGCGGTTGACAAACCGGCATTATATCCCATCCACAATGCCTTTGTCGGGGAATAGGGCGAAAAGGAGTATATGGTGTGAATGTGATTGTTCACATTCTGACCGGTCACCGGCCTGGGCAGGTCACACCTGTCAACGGCGGACATTAGTTTTTTCAGAGCCTTCAGCCTATCATTGACATCTTGACTATTCAGTGCTTCGATGTATCTATCATATTGGCTATTCATGAGCTTTCCCCCTGACCAAATATCGTATTATTTCTATTTACCCTTGCATTATACATCCACCATAAGGTTATTTCAACCTAAATATGGTATTTTTATCGATGGGTATCAGTATGCGCTCCATAAAAAATAAAAGGAAAGCAATACTGCCTTCCTCAATGACTTAATATACACTTATATCCATTCAAATAGTTATTGCTGGAAAATCGAATAACCAATTTCAAAACTATCGTCGCCAAACATATACAATTTCTCAAAAGATACTACCCCGATACCTTCTTTTATTCGACGCTTTTCGTAGTATTCACTGTTCTTATCCCTATATACTACCGTATACTGCCTTAACCCATCTATTTCTTCTATATTCGTAATCTCACATTCCAGTTCAACATCTTTGCCTTCCTTGTCCTTGACTGTTTGGGTCCATAATACATTTTTCTTCAATGGTGCCTTTAGTAATTGTATATTATCGGATATGGAATCCATCATCATCTCTTCGGTCTTAATTTGATACATTATACCGTCTTGTATAATATATTGTATTTGCAAGCTGTAATCCGCCTGGGACTCACCATCGGATACATCCGCCACCTCACCGGTTATATTGTATACTATTTTATTATTGCCATTTGATATTTCCCTAAGGGCCATGGTGTGGCCATATTCGGCAAATCCGTTATATATCCATTGAAAACCTATCGTATTCGGCAGCAGCTTTGCTAGTTCTTCATCATGGCTTTGCCGCTGTATGGGCTGATTAGGATTGTCTTTCTTTTCTCCATTTTGTGGTTTTTCCTTCTTG
>JBMNSO010000197.1:0-3127 GCA_050945235.1 Mahellales bacterium | reverse complement strand
TCTTCGGTTTCCCTTATCCCTGCCGTATCAACAAGCCTTAAAAGTATTCCTTTAATGTTTATGTATTCCTCAATTACATCCCTGGTAGTACCAGGAATTTCGGTAACAATGGCCCTGTTTTCCCTGACCATGGCATTGAGCAGTGACGATTTGCCAACATTCGGTTTGCCTATTATGGCAGTGGTCAAACCTTCCCGTATTATCCTGCCCGATTCCGAGGTTTCGACCAGGTGCTCAATTTTTTTAATTACCTTTTCCATGGAACCGCGTATATCATCCACCTCTAGGCTATCTATTTCATCCTCGGGGTAATCCACCATTGCCTCTATATGAGCTGCCAACCCAAGTAATTTATCCTTTATAGCGTTAATCTCCTTGGATAGCACCCCTTCCAACTGTCTAAGGGACGCCCTATGGGCAATATCGGTTTTTGAGCTTATTATATCCATAACCGCCTCTGCTTGAGCAAGATCTATTCTGCCGTTTAAAAAGGCCCTTTTGGTAAACTCCCCGGGCTCTGCCAGCCTAGCACCGTTGTCCAGTAAAAGGCTTAGTATCTCCTTTACCGGTATTATTCCCCCATGACAGCTTATTTCCACTACATCTTCCTTGGTATAGGAGTAGGGTGCCTTCATAATAATAACCAATACCTCGTCCACTACTCCCTCACCGGCTCCCGGCTTTACAATATGTCCGTAGTAACTTTTCCTAGGTTCCATATCCTCAACCTTGATATTTCTCTTGCTTTTAAATATCCTCTTTAATATGCCAACGGCATCCCGGCCGCTCATCCTTATGATGCCTATACCGCCTTCCCCCGGCGGTGTCGCAATGGCAGCTATGGTATCTTCCATCTCCATATTTAACCTCCGACCTTACTCAATTGATACTGTCCGCTACTATCTATTATATTATTTTTGCATATATTTAAACCCAGTACGTATACTGGGTTTTCCGATCAGTTTATTTTAAAGATATTATAACCTTCCTAAAGGGTTCCTCCCCTTCGCTGTATGTTTTCACATGGGGATGATCCTGTAGGGTAGAGTGCAGTATCCTGCGCTCATAAGGGTTCATTGGCTCCAATACCACCCTCTTACCCGTCTTTCTTACCTTATGGGCCAGTCTCTTTGCCAGTTTCTCTAGTGTCTTTTCCCTCTTTTGTCTATAGTTTTCGGTATCCAGCATCACCTTTTTATAATTTTCCTTGCCCTTGTTAACAACCAAGCTGGTCAGGTATTGAAGGCTGTCCAAGGTTTCGCCCCTATGACCGATAAGCAGGCCCATGTTCTCGCCCTTCAGATCTATTTTTATGCTATCGTCTTCCTCCTTAACTTCTATCTGGGCATGTATACCCATTTTATCAAAAACCGTGGATATAAATTCCCTTGCTTCTTTACCATAGTTATCCTTCTTTATAACCTTTACCCTGGCCTGCTTGCTTCCAATGATACCGAATAATCCTTTACTGGATTCCTCTAAAACCTCAATCTCAACTTCGTCCATGGTTGCACCTAATTCCTTCAAGGCACTTTCAATTGCCTCTTGTTCAGTCTTTCCACACTTTTCTATTACAACCATCAATTCGCACCTTCCTTTGCCGGCTGGCGTGTAAATAGTCTTATTATCAGCTGTTGAAGCAACTGGATTAAATTGCTGGCAACCCAATATAAAGCAAAGGCAGCATTATACGAAGCACAAATGTATATGGAAAACAACGGGAAAAAATAGTTCATTATCTTGGGCTGGCCCTCAGGTTGTATGGTACCTGAACTCATCATCTTGGTAGTGAAAAACTGGCTTACCCCGGCCAGAATGGGGAGTATGAAGTACCCGTTTACACTCCCGTCGGGCATTTTCGTCAAAAAGCTGTCCGGCTGACTTATATCCCTGATCCATAAAAATGCCTCCCCGGTCAGCACTCCGCTACTCACCAGTCCTCTTAACGCGCTGAACAATGCAAACAGTAAGGGCAGCTGTATAAGTAATGGCAGGCATCCGGCCATGGGATTTACCTGATGCTTTCTATACAGCTCCATAGTCTTAATATTAAGCTTTTCCTTGTTGTTTTTGTATTTTTTTTGCAATTCCTTCATTTTCGGCTGGAGTTCAGCCATTTTCTTCTGTTCTTTCCTCTGCTTTATATCAAGGGGCCATAGTATAACCCTTAATATCACGGTAAACATTATTATCGCTAAGCCATAACTTCCTACGTAGCCATTAATGCCTGTTATTATTTCCCGTATAGGTCCTGCTATAAATTCCATTTATTCTCCCCCTATTTTCATTTTACAGGATCATATCCCCCGTCATTGAAGGGGTGGCATTTCAGTATTCTCTTTACAGCCATTTTTCCACCCTTTAGTACACCATACCTTTGTACCGCCTCATATGCATATTGTGAGCAAGTGGGATAGAATCTACATGTGGCAGGAAGCATGGGGGATATTATTTTTCTATAAAACATAATCAATTTTAAAATTACGATCTTTATCATTTATCTCACATTTCTTTGAGTATTTTGGCCCTCTTAAACAAATTATTCAATGCCCAATTGATATCTTCGTAGCTGCACTTACTCGACATTACTCTGGCAATAATAATTATATCATAACCTTCCTTTATATTTTGAACATTTAATCTAATGTTTTCCTTTATTAGTCTTCTTATTCTGTTTCTGACAACACTTTTACCTACTTTTTTGCTGATAGACAATCCTACCCTTATATTATTATTTTCATTTGGCAGTTAATATAGCACCAAAAATTTGTTTGCTATGGACCTTCCCATTCTATATACCCGATTAAATTCACTGGTAGTTTTTAACATAAAATCTCTTTTCATAAATATATACCGGACCTTTTGCCTTATAAGGTAGAAAAGGCCACTATTTGCGGCCTTTAAGCTGTCAATACCCTTCTACCTTTTCTTCTCCTATTACTGATCACTTTTCTTCCTGATCTAGTCTTCATTCTGGCCCTAAATCCATGATCTTTTTTTCTCTTGCGCCTATTAGGTTGATAGGTTCTAAGCATTTTCAACACTCCCTTCCTGTATCTTAAGCTTAAAATCAAAGATTATAAAGCTCTTTGCTTGTTAAGCCGTCAAATTGCCATTTTACTATATT
>JBMNSO010000196.1:0-3147 GCA_050945235.1 Mahellales bacterium | reverse complement strand
ATGGAAAACATTTCGATTAGGGTGTGAAAGAGCAGGTAATTTGTCCTGGCAATTAATACCGAGGGTATTATTAATATGCATAAAAAAAATATAGTTGTAATAATAATCCTTTAAATTTTATATCCTAAAATAATTAAAAGAAGAACTGGCATATAATGGACAAAGGGCACATTAGCCTAATCTTTCACAAAGGGGTATGTTATAATATTGTTAGCCAAGAATGAGGGGGGATCGGATGTGAAGGCTGAGGTACACATAGCACCGCTTTTCTCAAATCACAGAATGGAATTGGTAGACTACTGTCTGCAATTACAAAGGCGGGGCATGGGATTTTTGTATATATTACCCTCCCGGGATTCCATATTCAGTGTCAGGAACCATATCCTCCAAACAAACAGGGGCATGGCGCAATCTTCAGTTATCATGTTTGATGATTTGGAAAGGATGATTACCAGGGATTACATATATACCCATAGGGTGCTCAAACCCTGGGCCAGCCGTATATTGCTAAAAAAAGCGGTGGCGCAGGCAGGTAACCTTAAATGCTATGGCGGTGTCCGTAGCAAGGAAGGCTTTATAGATGATGTGGCCTCTGTTATAAAATCCATTAAACGAAGGACCTGCCTGGGTCCCAAGGAGTTCTTGAGCAGTATACAGACCTTAAAGCACAAGCCTTCCCTTTATGACAAAGCCTATGATCTTTACCTTATATACAAGACTTATCAAGACAGGCTGCACAGCCTGGGGTTGTACGATGAGGACGACTTAGCCCTTAAAGCTGTGGAGTTGGCAGGCACTTCAAACGCCTTGCACAATATAGGAGCTATTATAATAGACGGGTTTATAAATGTGGACAGGGTGGACATGGGCATAATCAAAAGCCTAAAAGACAACGGTAACATGGATATAATTTGTAATATTCCCTTTTCCACTCCCTTTATCGATGCTTTCCTTTCCAAGAACATTGTCAAGGATTTTAAAGAAGCGGGATTTAAAATAGAAGAAATAAAGACTGGCTACCGATGCGGTACAAAGGCCGAGAGACAGTTGCCGGGTGTTAAGGCGGATTGTGCCCGGGAAATGGATACCCGCACAGAACATAATCATCCTTTAAGCTGCGGCATACGGGACCTGGCTTTAAATATGTTCACCGGCCGGTGGCCGGCCATACAAGACCATAGCTATATAAAAATGCTAAGCTATCCTTCCATTGAATCCGAGGTACGACAGACCGCCAGATTGATTAAAGAGAGATTGATGGAAGGGGAGAAGGCCGAAGATATAGCGATATATATCAACAATCTCCAGGAATATTACTCCTATATACTGGGTATTTTTCGGGAGTTTAATATACCCATTGCCCTGGCCCAAACCATGACCCTGGGCAGCGCTCCCCTGGTGGTGGATATTATGGATCATCTGGCAGAGACCCTTGATGACGGAGGTACCTTTGAAGGCTTTGTCGCTGGTGCCCATCTGGCCATTGAACATGCGGCTGTAAGGGATAATATGCTAAGGCGGGGGGATTTTAAGGACGATCATGGATGGCAGTTGTTTTTGAGGGAAGTTAGGGCATATAACGGGTTGTTGAATGTGTTAAGGGACCTTAGGTTAGCGTATGGAGCCTTGGACATGCTCCAGATCGAGAGCGATAAGGGTACCTTTTTACAGCATATAAATGATGTTGTTGACAGGGCTCAAATAATCGTCGAACCGTCTCCCTACCGTGGTGTGGCGGTGTTAAACACCGACCGGGCCCGGGGTATACATTTTAACTGGGTATTTATACTGGGAGCAAACGAAGGCGTTATACCCAAAAGCCATATGAACTCAGGGATGTTCAGTGCAGCGGAATATAATATGTTGTGGGATGTTGGCATAGCCCTATACAATAACCGTTGGGAATTAGAACGGGAAAAGATACGGTTTGTACTTGCCCTGGCTTCTGCCAGAAAGGGTGTGAATATTAGTTATACCACCAGCAGCGGGGACGGCGGGTATGCCATACAGTCACCCTTTGTGGACGAGGTAGGGGTCATGGTACCGTCTTCGGCCGGGCCGGAGGTTACTCTGAGGGACACCATGGTGGTGCCCCTTAAAGAGGTTATGAGCCCTAGGGAACTGTCGGTTCAGACCATGCTGGCCTGTTGGCAGGGGCCGTGGCAAACCGGTGCCCTGGACCAAGGCATTATCCACCGGCTGCGTGATCGCCTGGGCCCGTTGGCAGGGCTGGTGGATTTCCCATTAAAGGCCGGCGGGGTAGAGTTTTCAAGGCATTGGTCAGCGGCCTTTGACCGGTACGACGGTATCATCGGCAGCGATTATTTGCCCCAGATAAGCGGCCAGTACTATTTCACTGCCTCCCAGGTCAATACATATTTTAAATGCCCCTTTAAATATATGATGGAATATGTCTTTAAAATGGGTACCTACGAAGAGGATGAGGAACAGTACACTAATATGGATTTGGGCAATATATATCACCACTTGCTGGAGGCTTATTACAGGAATATTCGGGATTTTGACACCCCGGATGAGAAGTTGCTGAAGGCATGCATGGATAAGGAATTTAGCAGGCTCAGGGATATTGACCAGAGCGATGCCGTATTACAGGCCATAAGGCAGGAGGTGGAAGACATAATAGAGGCCTTTATACAGCATGATTTAGACCGGCTTAAACACTATAAAGATGCCACAGACGGTGAGCGGGTGTTGCGGCCGTATCTGATGGAATATAAGATAGCTGATGATAACTTTCACAGTGACATGGCCTTTAAGTCCAGGATAGACAGGATAGACTTGGAATACCGGACGGATACCGGACGGCCCACCGGCAGGTTTATTATATATGATTATAAGAAAAAGAATGTCCATGGTTTGGATGACCTCCTAAAGTCCAGGGACAGCCAATTGCCCATTTATTACAATTCGTTGGTCGATAGTCTAAAGAAGGAGTTGGGTTTATCTGAGGTAGATTGTATGGGTCTTATGTACCTGGGAGTGGAAGAGAGCAGTTCCGGGCATAAGGTGGACGGTGTTATACGGCGGGAATACAAATATGAACTGGACCAGGCTAATAAGCATTATTTGCTAAGCGGGGAAGTATTCGATGCCGTAATGGATTTTTGCCGGGAAATGGTGATAAAG
>JBMNSO010000195.1:0-3161 GCA_050945235.1 Mahellales bacterium | reverse complement strand
CCAGGCTGTTCAATGCATAATCCCGCCGGGAGTAGGGCAGGTATCCTTCAAGCGCAGGAAGGAAATTGCCCTGGTCAATGGGGACATGACCATGGGGGCATATAAAGAAGTAATAGGCCCAAGGGCCCGGACCCAGCTTAAGATGGTGGAACTGCTCCTCAAACATGGTCCCCTTGAACGTAATATTCTGCTGAAAACGGCCCGGGCAAGCGATGGCCCTTTGAGGGAGCTCATTAATAAGAACATAGTAAAGGTCATATACAAACATGAGGAAAGGACCCCGGATATGGAAATCCTGAAGGGGTATGAACAGGTCCATACCCTGACACCCGACCAGTCGGCGGCGGTGGACAGGATAGCCCAGGCCCTGGAAAATAGACGGGGCAGGTTCCTGATCCATGGTGTAACCGGGAGCGGCAAGACTGAAATATATATGGCCCTTATAAAAAAGGCGCTGGATATGGGTTTGCAGTCCATTGTGCTGGTGCCGGAGATATCCCTAACCTCACAGATACTTAGCAGGTTCAAGGCCAGGTTCGGCTCCCAGGTTACCGTGCTCCATAGCAGGTTGTCGGCCGGTGAGCGGTTCGACCAGTGGCACAGGATAGCAAGGGGTGATGTTAAGGTGGTTCTGGGCCCAAGGTCGGCGGTGTTCGCACCCTTCAGGTCATTGGGCCTTATTATAATGGACGAGGAGCACGAGGCCAGCTATAAGTCCTCCGACCTCAGCCCTAAGTACCATACCCGGGAAGTAGCCATGATGAGATGCAAATTGGAGGGCGGTGTGCTGGTACTGGGCAGTGCCACTCCCGCCGTTGAAACCTATTACCATGCACGGCAGGGCAGGTATACGCTGATATCCATTAAAAAAAGGGTCAATAACATAAAGATGCCCGAGGTAAGCCTGGTGGATATGAGGGAGGAATTATTGTCGGGCAACAAGACCATCTTCAGTCGGCCGTTATTCCACGGGATTAAGGATATATTGGATAACGGGGAACAGGCCATGCTGTTTCTCAACCGTCGGGGGTTTTCTACCTTTGTATCCTGCAGGGCATGCGGGTTCATCTTAAAATGCCCCGATTGCGACATAGCCCTGACATACCATACCGACGGTACCCTAAAGTGCCATTATTGCGGTTATACGCGGCCCAGTCCCCGGTTGTGTCCTGAATGCCGCAGGAACTACATAAAGTATTTCGGAATAGGTACCCAGAGGGTGGAACAGGAGCTTAAAAAGTACTTTCCCCGGTGCAGGATACTCAGGATGGATGTGGACACCACGGCGGCTAAGGGTGCCCACGGCAAGATACTAAAGGCCTTTTCCCAGGGACGGGCGGATATTTTAATCGGTACACAGATGATAGCCAAGGGCCTGGATTTTCCCAATATTACACTGGTGGGCGTTATATCCGCCGATACCATGCTCAACCTACCGGATTTTAGGAGCAGTGAAAGGACCTTTCAGTTGATAACCCAGGTGGCCGGCAGGGCCGGACGGGGTGACAAGGCCGGCAGGGTAATAGTGCAGACCTATCAGCCGGAGCATTTCAGTTTGGCTGCTTCTATGCACCATGACTATAATACCTTTTACGACAAGGAAATCCTTATACGGAAGCAGTTTGGCTATCCCCCCTTTAACGAGATAGTCAGGATACTGTTCACCGGGGAGGACCAGGATATGGTGATACAGGCGGGCAAGGACGTGTATCAAAGGATCCACGGCTTTGGGGTAAAGGGCCATGGCCGCAGCCAATGTCTCAACTTAACTCCCGCCCCCCTTCCCAGGATAAGAAAGAGGCACAGATGGCAGATAATAATAAAAACCAAAGAATTCAGTAAATTGAAACAACCAATTAATGATATAATAAAAGAAATACAAAAAAGGTACCAATATAAAGGTGTGGCCATAAGCGTTGACAGGGATCCTACAAATCTGTTATAGGAGGATATGAAATGGCAGTCAGGGAATTAAGGGTAGTAGGCGACGAGATTTTGAGGAAAAAAGCCAGAAAAGTGGACAAGATAGATCGCAGGACCAAGGTGTTATTGGACGATATGATAGAGACCATGCACAAGTCCGAGGGCGTAGGCCTGGCGGCTCCACAGGTGGGTGTTTTGAAGAAACTGGTGGTTATAGACATAGGCGATGGGGTAATAGAGCTCATTAATCCCGAAATCATAGAGCAGGAAGGGGAAGTAATAGACCAGGAAGGCTGCTTGAGCGTCCCCGGTGTGACCGGGGAGGTGCCCAGGCCGGCCCGGGTAAAGGTCAAAGCAGTTGACAGGAACAATAAGCCCTTGGAGATAGAGGGTACCGATCTTTTAGCCCGGGCACTGTGTCACGAAATAGATCATTTAAATGGTATACTCTTTATTGATAAAATGATTACCAAAGAAGGGAAGTAGTTTTAAAGTGAAGGTTGTTTTCATGGGCAGTCCGGACTTTGCCGTACCTTGTCTGGATATGCTTATCAGGGAACACAACGTAGTGGCGGTGGTAACCCAGCCCGACAGGCCTAAGGGCAGGGGCAAGAAAATGGCGGCCACGCCGGTGAAAGACCGTGCCCTGTCGGGCGGTATACCGGTTTTGCAGCCGATTTCCGTTAAAGAACCAAAGGTGGCTGACCAGATACGGGCATTGGCACCGGATGTTATAATAACCGCCGCCTATGGACAGATAATACCCCCCGCCATCTTGGACATACCAAGATATGGATGCATTAACGTCCATGCATCACTACTGCCCAAGTACCGGGGCGCTTCACCCATACAGTGGTGTATTATAAACGGCGAAGAAGAGACGGGTATTACCATAATGTATATGGAGGAGGGTATGGATACCGGGGATATATTGCTTAAAAGGCGACTGTCCATAGGCCGGGACGAGACGGCCGGGCAGCTCCATGACCGGCTGTCATGTTTGGCGGTGGAGGCTTTAAAAACGGCGATGGAAGGCATACAAACCGGGACAATAACGCCCATACCCCAGGACCATAGCAAGGCTACCTACTGCCCCAAGCTGGACAAATCCATGGGCATTATCGATTGGACAAAGGATGCCAGGGCCATCAAGAACCTGGTAAGGGGTTTAAACCCCTGGCCGGGGGCATATACATATTACAAAAATGACTTAGTAAAAATTTGGAATGTTAATATAA
>JBMNSO010000194.1:0-3183 GCA_050945235.1 Mahellales bacterium | reverse complement strand
CAAGATAAGATTTCCCATACCATAAAGGTAGTAAGACCCCTTGTAGACTACGAGGTTGATAGGTCAGAGGTGTAAGTGCAGTAATGCATTTAGCTGACTGATACTAATAGGTCGAGGGCTTGATCAAGACAAATCTTTGTGCAGTTTTGAAGGTGCAAAGTCACTTAAAAGTGAATAAATATCCGGTGGCAATAGCGAAGGGGTCACACCTGTTCCCATCCCGAACACAGAAGTTAAGCCCTTCAGCGCTGATGGTACTTGGCGGGAGACTGCCTGGGAGAGTAAGACGCTGCCGGATTTTATATATTTTACATAAAGGCTGGATTATCTCCAGGCTTTTTTTATTTGGGGGGTCAGGCTTGAAAAGTTTAATATTTGCAACTATTCAACTTTTCAAGCCTGACCCTCTTATATAAAAAGGGACAATTGGCGGAAATAAAGGTACTAACCCATCACCTGTATCATGAATAAGATATTAAATAATTGTCAATAATGAAGTAAAAAAGATGGTGAGGGTATGTTTATTAGAACCTTTTTCCCATGTATAATGTGTCGTAAAAGAAAAAGGCCTAATATATCCATATTAGGCAAAAATATTTGCAGTGAATGTGAACAAGACCTTATACAAACTGAGGTTGATCATCCCTCCTATGTTGTTTACAAAGATAGTATTAAGGTTATATGGTCAGGGGTTTAAAAAAGTCTCAGCCGTTTTTTGATCTTTTCCTGGCGTTCCTTCCATTCCTGATAGGCTACTTTAGCCTTATATGCCCTGAGTCTGTCCATGCTAATATCAAGGGACCGGGCGATTTCTGAATCAGGAATATTTTTATCCAGCATTTTCATCACTTGATGTATCTTTTCCTTTTCCTTCATGGAAATCACCTCATATATAGTTTATCCAAAAGGAATAAAAAAATATGTTATAATGTTTTCAAGGAGGAATGGAGTGAAAACAAATACGCCGTTGTTTAATGGTATTTTAAAGTATATTAAAAAAAACAGGGTAAGCTTTCACATGCCCGGCCACAAGGGCGGATTGGGGCTGGGGGATGACTTTAAGGCCTGTATGCCCCTGCTGGATGTTACCGAAACGCCCGGGATGGATAACCTCCATCGGCCCAAGGGCAGTATATTAAAGCTGCAGCAAAGGGCGGCCGAGGTATTCGGTGGGGACAGAAGCTTTTTGCTGGTCAACGGCAGTACCGGAGGAGTGCATGCCATGGTGCTTGCCGCCTGCCGCCCTGGGGACAAGATCATCATCTCCCGGGACTGTCACAGGTCGGTAGTGGCCGGTGTGATACTGGCCGGTCTGCGGCCGGTGTACATAACCCCATCCTTTATAAAGGAGTATGCCATTATGGGCAGTTGTACTCCGGATCAGGTAAAGTACGCCCTGACCCGGCACCCGGATGCTAAGGCGGTGCTGCTGACTTATCCCAACTATTACGGACTATGTGGATATCTCAAGGACATTGCCGACATAGTCCACCACCATGGCGCCCTGCTACTGGTGGATGGTGCCCATGGTGCCCATCTAGGATTATCCCCCGATCTGCCACAGGATATTTCAAGCTGCGGTGCGGATATGTGGGTGAGCAGCATTCATAAAACCTTAAGCGGGCTAAACCAGACCGCACTGCTCCATGTTAAAGGCAATAGAGTGGATGTGGACAGGCTATCGGCCATGGTCAGCCTGGTGCAGACCACCAGCCCGTCCTATGTTCTCATGTCCTCCATCGATCTGGCTGTGGATAAAATAGCCGGGGAGGGCCGTGGTATGATGGAAGTCCTGCTGGAAAAGGTTAAATTTTTACGCCGAGAGCTGGAAGCTGTTGAGGGGGTGGCAGTCTTAGACCAGGATGCGGCCGGTGGGTTTGGGGTCTGTGCCCTTGATCCCACCAAAGTGACTATAAAAACCGGGAATATCATGACCGGCTATGAAATGGAGGGGCGATTGTGGAACAAATACGGTATTTCCATAGAATTATCCGCTCCTAACCATATCCTGCTATTGACCACCATCTTCGATGATTTTGATATGTATGGTTATACTATCGATGCTTTTCAGAGGATTGTGAAGGAGTTTGGGACCAAGGCCGGTGGTGATATGCATTGTCCAGTACCTCCCCCCATGGGCCCGGCGGTAATGTATCCCAGGGAGGCTTTCTTAGACAGTACTGTAGCAGTGCCCATAGAACAAGGCACGGGATGTATAAGCGCCGCCCTGGTATCGGTATACCCGCCGGGGATACCGCTATTATGCCCCGGAGAAATGGTTACCCGGGATGCGGTAGAATATATTGAGTATATTAAAGGAATCGGGGGAAGTATTATAGGCCTTTGGGGGCCATCTGAAGGGGAGCTCCTGGTTGTTGACGAAGGGTAACAGCCCTGCAAAGGAAGATATGCCGGCCACTGGTCGGTGTAGCTTGTCGGTAGGGATAGATTAAATAATGAACGGAGGTAATAATACCCATGAGGGGTAAATTAATTATAATTGAGGCCGGTGACGGTAGCGGTAAAGCTACCCAGACCTTAAAGTTGTATGAACGGCTGTGTAAGGAGGGGTATAGGGTGAAGAAGGTGGAATATCCCAACTACGACAGCCCGTCCTCAGCCTTGATAAAGATGTATCTAAAGGGTGAGTTCGGTACTGACCCAGACAAGGTAAATCCATACGCTGCCTCCGCCTTTTATGCGGTGGACCGGTATGCGTCTTATATAAAGGAATGGAAGCACTTTTACGATGACGGAGGTATTGTTCTGGCGGACAGGTACACCACCTCCAATATGGTGCACCAAGCAGCCAAGATAACGGACCAGGACCAAAGACTACGTTTTCTCGACTGGCTGTGGGACTTTGAATTCAATTTATTCAAGCTGCCCCAGCCCGATTGCGTTATATTTTTGGATGTCCCTCCCAGCGTTAGCAGCCGGTTAATGGCAAGCAGGGCCAATAAATTTACCGGGCAGGAGACTAAAGATATCCACGAGAGCAGTCTTAAGCACCTACAGGCTTCGTATGACAATGCCCTTATGGTGGCTAAAAGGTATGGCTGGATACGGATAAACTGCGTCCAGAACGGCCGACTCAAAGCCGTGGACGAAATCCATGACGAAATCTATAAAGCTATAAAGGGGTCAGGCTTGAAAAGTTGAATTGTTGCAACAATTCAACTT
>JBMNSO010000193.1:0-3201 GCA_050945235.1 Mahellales bacterium | reverse complement strand
CCCTTAATCAATTTAATCTCCCCCTTTTAAAGTTAGTTGTTAAGCTTTAGCGACTATTTATCTAAAATATTCAGATTTTCCACCTGCCATACTTGTTCCATCTACCTGCCACAATCAGGTATATTGGATCTATTAGACATAATTGGGCCATTCGGGAAGGAAGATTAGTCACCTTTACACGGTACTCTGAAACAGAAGAAAAAAATATTCTATAAGCCTGGACAATTGGAATGGAACCTTATCTAGACATTTCGCAATATTACTCTCGGACTTAGGAAGGTTTTACGGGCTGCTATCTATTATTAAGCCGATTTTCGGATTACCAGCTTGGGATCAAGCAAAACTCGTTTGGTTATACACCTAGGATTTTCTATATTCTCCATCATCAGTTCCGCAGATATCCTACCCATATTAATATTATCCTGATCTATAGTAGTTAAAGGTGGGTCTATAGATGATGCAATGCTGATGTCATCAAAACCACAAACAGCTATATCATCGGGTACCTTTAGGCCCCTTGACTTCACTGCATTGACTATACCGATTGCTATTAGATCAGAGGTTGTTACAAAGGCTGTTGGAAGGCTATTGAGGGGCTTGGTTTCTAAGATTTCTTTCATCAACTCGTACGCCTGCCTTAGTTTATCCAACTGCAATCTTTTATCTATATATATATGAGCAAGTTCCTGGTTTATATTGTTTTCTTCCAAGGCCAGCTCAAAGCCAATAAACCTTTGACTCAAGTTCGTCATGACTAAGGGCTCCGATACAAAACCTATGCGTTTATGGCCGCGACCTGCTAAATAACCTACCATTTTTTTAATAGCAGTTATATTGTCGGTTTCCACCGAAGGAATGGTTGATCGCATAATACTCCTGTCTGCAAGGACTATAGGTATGCCAACCTGGGTTAAATTCAATATATATTGGTCATCCCCGCCTCCACCGGCAAAGATCATACCGTCTATTCTTCGCTCTATCAATGTATTGACTTCCATTTTCTCCCGGCTTAAATCGTACTGGGTACCGCACAATACTACTGTATAATCATGCTCATAGGCTACATCTATCACACCCTTTGCAATATTGGCATAAAACTCAGTAGATATATCCGGTACAATCAGTCCGATCATTTTGGTCTGGTTTTTTCTTAATCCCCTGGCAAGGGCGTTAGGCTTATAACCCAGTTCTTTTATGGCCTTCAGCACCCTTTCCTTTGTCTCCTGGGATATAGGTGCTGAACCATTCATAACATGGGACACCGTCGATCTCGCTACACCGGCATATCTTGCAACATCCTGAATAGTGATAGCCTTTTTTACAACCTTGTTACTTTGCTGTATTTTATACTCATGGTCTTTTCCCATATAACAGCTTAGCCTCCAAAATCCCATTGTTTATTACGTACCCTTTATCGAAACCATTATATATTTTTGAAAGCCTTGGCTTCATATTGGATAAAAACTTTTCTATAGCCAAGGCTTTCTTGCCTGGGAAATTAATATGACTTGCTTAGGCATGTCTATGTTTGTTTTGATCTAAGGGATAGTGAATATTTTTTCCCTTCGTCGTACATTGCCCATATATTCCTGGGCGGAATCTCTTCCATCATCAAATCGTGGGAAGGAGCGACTATATATTTCCCATCGTACCCTAATAGATCTATCACCCTTCGGGTTTCATCCCTTACCTGCTGTTCTGTGCCATGGTTTAATATTTCGGTAACATCAATGGCACCAAAAAATATTATATCTTTGCCATATTCACTTTTCAGCGTAGCCAAATCCATGTTAGCCGCCGTTGGTTGAATGGGATTGATAACTTCTATACCAATCTCTATCAAATCAGGTATAATTTCATGTATATCCCCACAGGAATGCATGGCAACGGTCATATTGTACCTATGACCCAATTCCGATAATTTTTTAATCCTTGGCTTGAAAAACTTCCTCCACAATTTGGGATCCAGTAACAAACCATCCTGGGAACCGAAGTCATTGGCAAACCAAAACATATCAATCAAACCCTTGTTAGCCTCAAAGGCTTTATGAGTTACTTCATAGTTAAACTGAAATGTCCTTTCAATAACTGCATCCACTAAAGCCGGATTCAAATATAGGTCCACCAACATCTTTTCAAAGCCCAGCAAGTCCCCTGTTTCATGCCAAAAGGGTGCCCACATGCCACCTATTATATAATAGTCCTTGCTCAACCTTTTGTCTTCCTCGTTAAATTCTACATCAAACCATTCAACTTCAGGAAATTTGTGCTTTTCAACATCCTTTATCGACTGGGCATGCTGAAGGGGAGTGTTTAGGGGAATGCCCCAAAACCCTCCACCCCTTCGAATCCCCCAGTACGTATCAAAGGAACCGTCGGGATATCTTTCAAGGTGAGGGCCTATATACCTTGGCCTTATTGTCCTAAAATCTATGCCCAGAGTCCTCATCAGCTCTTCTTCCGAATTAACACCCATAAACTTACAGGTGTTTTCAGTGGTACCGGGTTCCGCACCATACCACATAGGCAGTCTATCATACCCCTCACCTGAAAATGCAGCTTTCACCCTTGCCTTTGAGTTCATGTATATAATCCCCCTATAGTTATTTTTTCAAGGCCCCGCTCCTGATAACATCGATCAATACCGCCAGTATCAGTACACTGCCGCTGACCACCATCTGGTAGTAGGCATTTACGCTAAGTAGGGTCAGGCCATTGTTTATAGTGGACAGGATCATTATACCCAGGATGGTACCGGTTATCTTGCCCTTACCACCCGCCAGGCTGATACCGCCCAGGATTACCGCTGAAATGGTGGCCATCTCAGTACCCGCACCTGCCTGGGGCAGAGCAGCGCCCACCTGACAGGACAGTAAAAAACCTGCCAGTGCCGCCGTTAACGCACTTATCACAAAGGCACCGTATTTTACCTTGCGGCTGTCAATACCCGACAGGTAGCTGGCATGTTCATTACCGCCCACCATGTACACCTTTCGGCCAAAGGAGGTGTACTTTAAGATGTAATAGGCAATGAGTACCACCACCGCTGCGATTATTGCCGAATAGGGGATAATCCCAAACAGACGGCCACGGCCCAGCTCTATTAAGAAGGGGTCCTTTATCATGATGGTGGTATCGTTTATCAGCCAGGCGATGCCCCTGAAGATCTGCATGGTGCCCAGGGTGGTTATTATCGGGTTG
>JBMNSO010000192.1:0-3226 GCA_050945235.1 Mahellales bacterium | reverse complement strand
AACAGGGTACGCCGGTAGCCGGTGGAGCGGGTGACCAGGCCGCCGGTGCGGTGGGCAACGGTATCGTAACAACGGGTATAATATCCTCTACCATAGGCACGTCCGGGGTGGTATTTGCTTATACCGACAAGGTAAGCATAGACAGCAGGGGAAGGGTCCATACCTTCTGCCATGCGGTGCCCAATACCTGGCATGTGATGGGTGTCACCCAAGGCGCAGGACTCTCCCTAAAATGGTTGAGGGACAATTTTGGTAGTATGGAAATATCCCTAAGCGAATTTTTAGAAATAGACCCTTATATATTGATGGACCAGGAGGCCGAGAAATCCCCGGCCGGAAGCCAGGGACTCATCTATCTGCCATATTTGATGGGCGAAAGGACCCCCCATTTGGATCCCTATGCAAAGGGTGTATTTTTCGGTTTAACCGCCAAACATACCAGGCAGGATATGATCCGATCGGTTATGGAAGGGGTTTCCTACAGCCTTAGGGATTGCTTCGAGATTATAAAGGAATTAGATATAGAGGTTACGGAAGTTCGGGCATCCGGCGGCGGGGGCAGAAGTAAACTGTGGCGACAAATGCAGGCCGATATGTTTAACTGTGACATAGTGACCATAAACTCCAGCGAAGGACCGGCCCTGGGCGTTGCGCTGCTGGCAGGCGTGGGAGCAGGGATATACGACAGTGTTCCCCAGGCCTGTGAAGCTGCTATTAAACGGGAATCGATACAAAAACCCATACCGGAAAACGTTGGGGTTTATAACAAGTATTATCCCATATACAAAGGCCTATATACCGCCTTAAAGGATAAGTTTAAAGAAATAAGCATGATTTGACAGGGATTTGTATATATTATGATGGACTTTTTGGCAGGAAACAGCAAAGCTATAAAGATGCACAACCGTGCCTTGGTTCTGGATACCATAAGAAGAAACGGCAGTATTTCCAGAATAGAGATTTCCAGGCAGACACTGTTAACCCCCACTGCGGTCTCGGACATCATAAGGCAGTTGGCGTCAATGAAACTGATTAGGGAAAAGGGTGAGGATATATCCACCGGTGGGCGAAAACCCATTCTTCTGGAGTTAAACAGTGATGCGTGTTATGCCATTGGCATAGACATCGATGAACACAAGGCCACCGGGATAATACTAAACCTGGCAGCCGAGACAGTCCATGTATCATCATTGGACATAGGTGACAAGGACGAAGACAAGGTTATAGGGGTAATTATTAATCTCATCGAAGATATGGTCCAAGGATACGGGATAACTATGGACAAGGTTTTGGGCATCGGCCTTGGGGTACCGGGCATGGTAGACAAAAAAACCGGCAGGGTGCTCTACGCACCCAATTTGGGATGGAAGAACTTCCCCATCATAGATAAATTAAAAAATAGTTTTAAGGTACCCATGCTGCTGGAGAACGAAGCCTGGGCTACGGGTATAGCCGAATACTGGGTAGGGCTGGCAAGGCAGTGGGAAAACTTCGTATGTATAAATATAAGGACCGGTGTGGGTTCCGGAATATTTATCAACGGAAGTATATATACCGGCGCCCGCGGTACCGCCGGCGAGGTGGGCCACAGTACGGTAGCCAATGACGGTCCGTTGTGTAGCTGCGGGAACCGCGGCTGCCTGGAGTCCATGGTATCAACACCAGCCCTTGTGAAAAGGTATGAAGAAAGGCTAAACCTTGGCCAAGGCAGTACCCTCCAAGAAATCATAAGCAGCTATGGAAAGGGAAACAGGGCTGTAAAGGATGTACTGGAGGAAACCGGGGTATATATAGGCATAGGCATAGCTAATATCATTAACATACTCAACCCTTCCAGTATAATACTGGGAGGCGATATAACTACCTATGGCCATATAATCCTTGATACCATTAAAGATACCGTCAGGAAAAGGGCTTTGGATGTACCCGCAAGTAACACGGAAATATTCATTAGCCAACTTGGCCTCCTCGGCCCGGCAATCGGGGCCGGGGCCATAGTATTAAAAAATGCCTTCAGCTTTTCAGACGAGATAATACAATTTAAAAAGGTGCTATAGGGCGCTATGGGGCAATAAGGTACCCTCCGTTATTTAGGCGGGTACCTTATTTATATATAAATATTAAATTTCAACAAAACCCGGTAAGTGTTATAATAAAGGTAAATGTCGGTTTAAGGAGCATACATATGGATAAAAAACCTCTGATTTTGGTAATTGATGATGATAAAAACATTGCGGAAGTAATACGGCTATATCTGCAAAAGGAGCAGTACGACGTGGTTGTGGCCCATGACGGGCACCAGGGCATAGAAATGTTTAAAAACAAAACACCGGATTTGGTTATACTGGATATAATGCTGCCTGTGATCAGCGGCTGGGACGTATGTAAAAAACTAAGGAGCATTAGCAATACCCCCATCATTATGCTGACGGCCAAGGACGATACCTTTGACAAGGTACTGGGCTTAGAACTGGGGGCCGATGATTATATAGTAAAACCCTTTGAACCAAAGGAGTTGATAGCCAGGATAAAGGCGGTACTTCGCCGGTATGATAAGGGTATTTTCAATAAAGAAAAAGAAGTGGCTTATAAAAATCTGTTTATAAGCCTTGAAACATATAAGGTAACATATAATTCAAAGGAAATAAGCCTGCCACCTAAGGAGATAGAACTTTTATTCTTCATGGCCAGCCACCCCAACAAGGTTTTTACCAGGGATCAATTATTGGAACAGGTTTGGGGTTATGACTTCATGGGAGACTCAAGGACGGTGGATGTGCATATTAAGAGGTTACGGGAAAAGTTCAACCACCCTGACAATAGCTGGGAGATAAAAACGGTATGGGGTGTAGGATACCGCTTTGAGGTGAAATAGATGTTTAAAACCCTTTTTGGCAAATTAATGCGGACATATCTTATTATAATTGCCATTACTTTATTTATACTGGGCTTTTCCCTTTCCCAGTTTTTTCATAACTACTATTACTCCCAAAAACAAAAACAGTTGATTGCCGAAGGCATAAAAATAAACGAGATGGTAGGGCAGTATGCCCTGGGACTCATCGATGAACAAAGGTTTTACCTGGAAATAGATGCCATAGACAGGTTTTTAAATACAAAGATATGGTTTGTTGATAGGGTAGGTACCATCTGGGCCTCATCCTCGGGTACGGATGGCAGCTGGGAAGGCCAAAAACTGACCAAGGAAGAGTTGCAACAGGTAATA
>JBMNSO010000191.1:0-3238 GCA_050945235.1 Mahellales bacterium | reverse complement strand
ATAAACCGTGGGCATCCAGTCCCGGGGTATCCCCAGCTTATCCAAAACCTCGTTGCTCCATTTCCTTTCGCCTATGTTCAGGAACTGGGTACCACTGGCATCGGATACCTCGGTTGCGAATTCCCCGGTTAACATAAACCGGATATAGTCCTTGGGTAGCAATACCTTGTGGATCCTTTCAAAGATCTCCGGTTGGTTGTTCTTTATCCACATAACCTTAGAGGCAGTGAAACCGGTAAGGGCGGGATTGGCCGTAAGTTCTATCAATCTTTCCCTGCCTATTTTCTCGGTAATCTCATCACATTCCCTATGGGTCCTTTGGTCACACCAGATTATGGCTGGTCGCAGCACCTCATATTCTTTATTGAGAAGTACCGCACCATGCATTTGTCCCGACAGGCCCACTCCCTTAATATCATGGGCATTGACACCGGATTTTTTTATTACCGCCTTTATGGTATTGACCGTTGCATTCCACCAGTCTTCGGGCTGCTGTTCAGCCCAGCCTATTTCAGGTTGATACAAGGGATATTCTTCCACGGCGCTGGCTACCGTGTTTCCTACTTCGTCAAACAGCACTGTCTTTGTACCCGAGGTGCCTATATCTATACCCATTAAATATGCCATAAAACCACTCCTATCTTATTATTTTTTTCTATTTTATATCGGGCAGCTCTGAAAAGGCCGTTTTACCGTTGGACCTTGCCCTTATGAGAAGTGCCTCCAATAACCCACGGTTTTGATCCGGCCTGTAGGTGCATGCCAACACGGCACTATGGTCAAGCTCATTTATCCTATCGTTCATGCTCTTTATGGCCTCGATATTATTTATTACTGCCCTTTCGACCGGCATTCGTTCAGGGTTTATATCCAAACCGAAGTAGCCGTTGTATCCGTGCATCTTGAGGGTATAAAGGGCGGCTTCCGCCTGTTCCGGCATAATTACACCCACATTTTGGTCCTGATCGTAATTGCCCAGAGGTTGACTGTTCCAATGGGTATGGAAGAGCTTCCCGTATTCCAGAGCCAGGCTAAAGGCATAGGGCAGGTCCTCCGTTCCCATAAGTACATGTCCCACTTCCGGATTCAAGCCCACCAATGACTGGCCACTGGCGAGTATCTGCCTGTTAACGTCGGACTTAAGGGCATTTTCTATTTTTTGGGCTAATAAAACACCCTCTCCGGTCATGCCATAGTATATTCGACCCCTGGGTTCATATGGCTTTGGTTCGATAGCCACCGGTATTCCCGGTACCTCGTCCATGGCCTGGGCGATACCATAGGCAAACCTGTCCCTAGCGGCAATAAAGTCTATACCGAAGAGGTTTTCGTACCCGTCGCCTCCCGGCCATATCACTGCGAAATCGGTATTAAGCTCCTTATTCAGTTCTAGGGATATCTTTACCCTTTCTATGGCCTTTTGCCTTATGGATTCGATGGGCGAGGATAATGAACCAAATTCCCAGGTGTCTTCAAAGAACAAATTGGGTATTACGGTGACTACCTTGATACCTGTGTCCTTTTCTATGTCTTGATATAGGGGCAGGTTCTTTTCGTTTATTTCGTTGGGATAATGGGCTTCTATTGCTGAAACACCGTAATCCTTTAATGAAGCTATTATCTCCAGCCTTTCTTCGATAGTGGCGGCCTTGCCCAAGGGGGCATGGAACCTGCTACTGTGGTCGCTAAAATACCAGATGCCCACCGAAAACTTTAAGTCAAGATTAAAATTATTAAGGTGCTGTATCATTTTTTGCTCGTCTTTTCTGTCGCTCTGGTGGATGGTGTTAATGTTCATAGTATCATCTCCTACTTTTTAATATTATCTTAATAAGTTTGTATAATATATTCTATAATTATTTGAAAAATCCTGCTTAATATTCATTAATTTTTCATTACGGAAAATTATTTCAATTGTACCACCGTTACACCATCTTCCCCTTCGCCAAACCTACCCAGCCTGAAGGATGATACATGGCTATGGTGTTTCAGGTGCTGGTGTATACCCGCCCTTAACACGCCGGTACCCTTACCGTGTATCAGGGTTACCTCGCTCAGGCCTGCCAGGAAGGCATCGTCCAGATACTTGTCTACCGATATCAGGGCCTCCTCAAGATTATTTCCCCTCAGGTCCAGTTCAAGGCTAACGGGCTCGGCTTTTTTACCCATACCGCCCAAGGTACTGACCAGGTGCTGGGTTTGGGCCTTTTGTTCATTCACCGGTTTAAGGTTCCTTGTCTTAACGCTTATTTTCATGATACCCACTTGGACCTGGGCTTCGCCGCTATTCCCGTCAAGGTTTAATACCGTGCCCCTTTGTTGTAGATCCTTTATATATACGGTATCCCCGGGCTTTATCGGACGGTCGGTAGCGTATAGGCCATCGTCGTCACCATGGCCGCCGTCCCCATGATATGCTGCACGGTCAATGTCCTTTTTAAGCCTTTTTCTTATCCTTTCAATGTCCCTGTTTCGCTGGGAGGCATCCCCAACCTTTTCCAGGTTCCTCAGTTCCCTTATAATATCCTTACTGGCAGACTGGGCGTCCTCCAGAACCCTTCGGGCCTGCTCCTGTGCCTGTTTAAGAATTGAACTCCTTTGTTCCTCCAGCTTGACCTTGAGTTCATTGTATCTTTCCCTTATTTCCCTGGCTTCCTGGCTGAGCCGCTGTGCTTCTTCCCTTTCCAGCCGGGCTGCCTGCCTGTCCTTTTCTATTTTGGCCAATAACTCCTCCAGTGTCCGGTGTTCGGTAGACAAGAAATTTTTGGCGTGGTCTATAATATCCCTTGAAAGCCCCAGTTTTTGTGAAATGGCAAAGGCGTTGCTCTTTCCGGGCAGCCCCATCAGCAGTCGGTAGGTAGGTTTGAGGGTGGTAACATCGAATTCCACCGATGCGTTTACCATACCCTCCCTGTTCCCGGCGTATGCCTTGAGCTCACTGTAATGGGTGGTGGCCACCGTGTTGACACCCTTTTTGTGAAGGAATTCCAGTATGGCCATGGCAAGGGCAGCTCCTTCGGTGGGGTCGGTGCCCGCACCCAGTTCATCCAGCAGTACAAGATCTCCCTTTTCCACCCTGTTCAGGATGGATACGATATTGACCATATGGGATGAGAAGGTGCTCAGGCTTTGCTCTATGCTCTGCTCGTCACCGATGTCTGCATATATACTATTATATATATTTACGGTACTTTGCCGGGCAGCAGGTATTAACAACCCCGCCTGGGCCATAACGGAC
>JBMNSO010000190.1:0-3258 GCA_050945235.1 Mahellales bacterium | reverse complement strand
CCTAATTTCTTGTTTTTATCATCAGTTAAGTTAACCAATTCCAAAACTTCTCTGATGCCCTTCCCTGCTGTCTCCTTGTTAAGGCCTTTTAATGAAGCCATATAGGATAAAAAATGAAATCCCGTAAAGCTATCAAAGAGTTTTTGTTGCTGGGGCATAAAACCGATTTTACTTCGAAACCCCCTTCCAAGTTCCCGGATATCCTTTCCATTAAACATAATATGGCCCTTGTCAGGATACAGGTTTCCGACAATAAGGTTCATAAGTGTGCTTTTACCGGCCCCGTTAGGCCCTAACAGGGCATAGACACCGGGCATAAAGCAAAGGCTTACATTATCAAGAGCCAAGGTGTCCCCATAGCTTTTACTTACATCCTTTACGAAAAGCTTCATATCCTATCTCCATTCAATCTCTATTCAAGAAAGTATAGGGAATAAAACTATTTAAGGCAGAATAATGAAATTATCCTTGCCTTTAATAAGATCATTATTTTTTATCAATGCATTGTTCCATTCTTGGCTATTAATGTCTTTCATTATAAGGGAGGTATATTCATCACCTGCTGTGTGAAGGATTATATCCTTATCGAAATCAAAAGTTGTTCTTTTGCTGTCTTTTGATAGGTCATAAACCGTCCATTGTTTTTCCTCTACATCATAGAAAATAATATTACCATCGATTACCTTGGCAGATTCACTGGTTATGCCAATTGTCTTTGTTCCTATTTCGTCGTTTTTTATAATAATCTCCTTGATTGTGTTGTTATCATCATTAATACCATCAAAATTTAAATCCTCCCGTGATAAATCCAAAACCATATAGTCATCAGCAAAGTCCAGTGTAAAAATAGCATGATCTTCATATTCATCTAAAATAGGGCTTATGGATTTTTCCTCCAAATCATAGACATAATATTTCCAAAAAACCTCTGTCTCCTCCGGCTTTGTATGATCAAAGGGCTCGTCACTATATACAAAGCGTAAATAAAGACGGCCACCATGAGCCCCAATCATATAAAAATCATTTGAATAGCCTGTCCGTTTTTCAGTCAATTCCTCTACCTTATGATCCTCGAGATCCACCCTGTAAAGCCATGTAGTTGCTTTGCCCGATGGTTTTACCATGCCTTGATCGTCCGGTTCTTGATGAATCATAGCAGCTGTACCGTATAGGCTGTTTTCATGCACCGCATAAGTCAAAGAATAATCGGCAGGGAAGGATGCTATTTCGGTTTGATTCTCTCTGTCCAGATCTGAGGCTACTATTTTAATGACGCTATTTCCGGATTTATTATCAAAATCCTGCATAATAAGATACAGTTTATCTTCATTCACAAATCCATAGGCATGACCGTCAATCCATGCAGGGCAGCGTTCATGATCCGGAGTGGAAGAGGTGCTTTTCTCATGCTTACAATGGGGTTTATTGCATACTACAACGGATTGTTTACTGTCATAGTCAAAAAAATGAAGGAGGGAATCCAAACCCTGGTAGTAATATCCCAACTCCGTAAAAACACCTTGAAAGAGAGGACGATTATAGTATTTAATACTATGGTCAACACCATTACTTGATTTGGATATCCCTGCGTTATCACAGGAGGCTACACTTAAGGCCAATATAAAAATTAGGGTAATACTTAAGGTTCTACCTTGCACTTTTATTGCCCTCCCCATTCTTTAAATTGGCGATTGATATCCTCCAATACCTCCTCGATACCTGCTTCTCTCAATTTTTCCATAATACTCTCTATGGTTTTATCGTAATCGTTGGTGTTAAGAAATACCAAATCTCTGGCATCTTTATCCGTAGTCATTTCGGGAACAGCGGGATTTAAAATCGATTGTAATTTTAATATTTTATCTGCACTTCTTCTCGGGTCATATCTGAAGCCATCGGGTATTTCTTTTTCACAATTTTCATAATATTCATCGATATAAGCCCTTTTATTCGGTGGATCCTCCGGGGTGGAATAAGTTATTAAGGGGTTTGTATACCATTCCCCAAGTCCCCTCAAAGGGTTGCCAGATTGTATGTGAGCATGGCCATCATATGTATATTCCTGACCTTCCCTGCCATATTGAATTAGATTTGCGATATCTGGATCCGTAAACAAACGATTAAGAAAATCAAGGGCATTTTCCTGGTTTTGAGTCCATGTTGCAATACCAGTTTGGCAGTCGCCACTTTCTGGTGAAATGGTAGTCCGATTAATATCCGGAATAATTATTCTTTGATTTTCCGATCCATCCTCCAAAATACTTTCAGAATAGGGCTCCAACCGCCTTGACGCTGTTCCATTGGCAAATACTAAATAATCCTCTAGGTTTTCAATTTCTATTGAAAGTCGGATCAATCCTTTATCTTTCCATTCCAGAATATTTAAATAGTGTTGCTTATAGACCTCGGTCTCTAATGCGCAGATCCATTCTCCATCCTCACCTAATACTATAAGTGGATATTCAGTTATACCCCATAAGCCCAATCTGCCGCTAATCTCACCGCTATAGAGTAAATAAGGAACAACCCCTTCCTTTGATTTGATCTCATCTAATAGCCATTCATTTTCAAAGATATCAGCAGATAATTGTGAAACATCTACGGATTTTTCCTTAAGAAGGGACTGATCATAGGAGATTGCAGAAACCCCCCGAAGGATACTAGATATTCCATATACAAAATCATTGACTCTACTTCTTTCAATATCCCTGGGGTGCACGGCCTTATTGATGCCTTTAAGAGAATCAGACTGGAGGTATTCATCCAGGGGTTTTAACAGCCCCTTTTCAACTGTTCTCACATATGGAGATATATTAGGTTTCTCACCAATTGTAATGGATCTGGCAGGCACCGTTATAACATCTATTTGCTTTCCCTGATCCTTGTATTCTTCCAATACATCCACGGCAGTTTCATTATTATCGGCAATCTCCCCAGTTTCCTGATCTATTATATCTCCGGTTTCTCTTACATAATATGAATAATAGGGCTGAATTTTAACGCGATATGGAGCATCCTTTTCCTTTAATAGCTTATTTAAGGGTTCTTCCCAAATATCAACATATGCTTCACCATAATAAGGTAATCCCCAGGGAGGATTAAATGCCCATACCACAATATCCGGGTCATTCGGTAATGGACTTTGTTCATCCTCATCCCCATTGGGGTTTGGTTCAAAATTGCCATTTTCCTCACCTACATTTTTCTCGTTAAATGAACATGCCGAATTAGCAAATAAAATTAAGATAATAAGTAAAG
>JBMNSO010000189.1:0-3302 GCA_050945235.1 Mahellales bacterium | reverse complement strand
CCACAGCTCATTCAATGCCTTTAATACTGCAGCACCGTCACTGCTACCACCGGCCAGCCCTGCCGCCACCGGTATATTCTTTTGAATGAAAATATCCGCACCCTGGGATATACGAAATTTGTCCTTAAGAAGCATTGCCGCTCTATAGGCCAGATTATTCTCATCAAGGGGCAGGGACTTGTCATTGCACCGCAGTTGTATGCCTCTATCAACCAACCCCACCCTCATCCGGTCATATAGATTTATAGACTGCATCACCATTCTAAGGTTGTGATACCCGTCCGGCCTTTTGCCCAATACATCAAGGGCAAGGTTTACCTTCGCCCGAGCCTTTATATCTATATACATCATTAAACTATCCCCCTTGCACTTATCTTTATCCATATATACCTTATTATACAACCCGGCATAAAAAAAATCTTCATTAATACTACTCTTACCAGGAAACCCTGGTACTGGGGAGTAGTACTAATGAAGAAGAATATCTCTCTTTATTCAGATTTTAATCTGTAGAAATTCGGTATTGTTAATAAGTGCATGGAACTCCAGTGTTGTTAATAGATGTATAGAAACTCCCGTATTGTTAACAAGTCTTTAGAACTCTCATTTTGTTAATGCATCTATAGGACTTCCGTCTTGTTAATGGTCCTAAGATTGAAAACCCCGGTTTGGAAGCCGTAAAGTACGGCCTTGGAACGGCTGGGCTGCTTGAGTTTGCGCAAAATACTGCTCACATGACTTTTGACCGTAGCCTCCGATATATAAAGGGCCTTGCCTATTTCATGGTTGGAATAATTTTTGGCCATGAGCATATAAACCTCCCTTTCCCGGGGCGACAGCAGCTTCACAGGCCCGGTGCCGTTTAACTTCCTATTCCTGGACAGGTCCACCAGATGGGTGAAAACCGGCTTGGGCATGCACACCACATCCTGTTTGTATAATAGCCGGACCATATCTCTAATCTTATTGTTTTCTATGTCCCCATCTTCAAATATGAAACCATCGGCCCCATAGCCCATGCATTCGCAAATGAAATCATAGTCGTCGGTATCAGTCATGACAACCACTTTGGCCGATTCCCCTGCCTGTTTTAGCCTTTTAATGAACTCGCCGTTATCGCTGCTGGAAAGCCCGGGATTTACTACTATGACATCAGGTTTGAGGGTCCTGGCCATAGTCATTACATCCCTTTCGACATAGGCTTGTCCTATTATTTCAAAGTTATCGCCGTTAAAAATAGACTTTAGGCCTTCTATTACTATTTTGCATTTATGGGCAAGTATTATCCTCATTCTTTCCATAGGTATCCTCCGGAATCTTTACTACTGTAATAAAAGCAATGAATTACCGGCATATCCAAGATAATATTCAACAAAACACGATCCATACCTTCCTATGTCCATAATATTTCCACAGCCGATAGCCACAAACTACATAATAATGCATTATAGACGAATTTTTTATAAATTCCCCATGATAATACATATATCTTCCCTTATATCTTGATGTGATTAATACCTTATATCATATCAATCTTCAATATCCGCAAAGGGGGTAATATTGTGGCGGGAAATATCTAATAACGTCTGTTTCGAACAAGAAGGCGCTCCACGGATGTCTCCTGGGGCGCCTATAATACCGATTACGCCAGTTTATACTGCTTACGCCTGTATATTATTATGGGGCTTCCCTTCTGCAGCTTATCCTGGTCTTCTAATTCGTTGGTTTTTAGTATGGCCTCAACGGTTGTATTAAAGTTCTTGGCAATATCCCAAAGGGTATCCCCTTCCTTTACATAGTATATGGTAATACTACTGCTTTCCTGTGCCTGTTGTTCTCCTTCAATCTCTTTAACCGTGAGAATAACGTTCCTTTCCATCTGCCGTGTTACGACCGCCGATGCCCCCAAGGTTATCCTGATCTCAATCTCATCCGGTGCTATGACATTGTATTCCACCGAGGTTGTGCCAACAGATAAATCCGCCTCCATATCCTGAGCGACTCCATCGAAGGGTATGAAATGCCTGAAAGGTACCTCCCAAGCATAGTTATGTATCAATTGCTCTGAATTGGCTGCCATATACAGCATATTAATACCCAGAATGCCTTCAATGATAACTCTGTCTTCACCCATTCTCTGATCGGTTATTATGGGCCGGGCGTCGATGGTATATACCTTGCTGATCTCGGCGGCTTCCGACGGCATACTTATAGTTTCCTTTATCACCACGTCGGCTGTGCCCTGACCCACCATCTGCACAATCTTAAGATCCTTTTTGCCTATTTCCAGACTGGTCGTAGGGCTGTAGGCATCCATCACCGCCTCCATATCCTCAGTAAAGGAAGCCCGAGCCCATATACCCACCACCGCTTCGGCATCCAGGATCGTGGCATCGCCCATGGCGTTTTCTCTTATGGAGGAATACACCTCATCCACCGATGCCTCCACTTCGCAGTCCATGTTCTCAAGAGCGCCCTCTATCTGTATAAAGTGGCTGAAGGGTATGCTGTGTTGTATGTAATTTATGGATTTCTCATCATCATTGGCTATATATAATGTCTTTAAGTTAACCTCACCTTCAACAACAACCCGGTTTTCCATGGTTCTTTTATCCTTAACCACCGCCTTGGCTTCATTATACAATATGCTGCCGATGGGCGGTTTATCGTCAGGCAGTTCTATATCCTCCTTGACCATGGTCTGGGACGTACCTTCACCTATTACATCGGTTACCTTAATACTGTCGCTCAACACTTGAATATCTTCTATTCCCTCTATTTTCTTTACCACTTCCAACTGCATGAGGTTTGTAACCCTTACATCCAGATTCAAAACGGCATTGGCCTTGAACTTTCTGCTGTTTACAATATTATAGTCTATGTGCTCAATAGCGCTCTTCACACGGACATTCATCTTTGGCTTTACTCCAGGCAGTTCTACATTTTGTGTAAAGTTCGAACTCACGTCTATACTGTAAAGGGGACTTCCCTTTTCATCGGAAATATACAAAACAGTGAAGCTGACTGTTCCCTCAACCACAACCCTGTCCTGTACTGCTTCCTTACCGCTTATCACTACCTTGCCGTCAACTGTCAGTATCCTGTTCAAATCCGGTTTGTTATCAGATACGACAAAATCCCCCTCTACCATGGCCTGGGCTAACTCTTCACCTATCACCTGTTCCACCTTTATAAGGTCTCTTATAACTTCAACAGCCATAGTCTATTCGGCCTCCTCCCGGAATAACAACATAATTTCTACTACTATAATATAAATATAGCAGTGAAAATATGTTAAAAAC
>JBMNSO010000188.1:0-3373 GCA_050945235.1 Mahellales bacterium | reverse complement strand
AAAGGATTTTGGACATCAGGGAGCGGGGGCAGGACATAAACCTAGAATTCAGCTATGATGTCCTTGCCCTAAGGGCCTTTTTACAACAAATAGACAGGGACATATCCAGGCCGGCTATAAATGCTAGCATAGAGAGGTCTGGTGATACCTTTACAGTAACACCAGAAATACAAGGCATTGGAATAAACGTAGATAAAACCATCGGACAAATAGCTCAAGACCTTAAAACCTTAGATTTTTCACCCAAGCCGGTTGTTGTTTTTGATAAAATCCCGTCTATAACATCTAATATGCTAAGCGATATTGATACCAGATGGAGTATTTTTTCGACGGTGTTCAATCCTGAAAATGTTGGTCGCAGCGAAAACATTAAGATTTCATCCCAGGCCATAGACGGTATGCTGCTTGGACCTGGCCAGGTATTCTCTTTTAATGATGCGACCGGCCTTCGTATTGCAGAGAACGGATATCAGGAGGCACCGGTAATATTCGAAGGCCAACTGGTTCCGGGTGTAGGCGGAGGCGTATGCCAGGTTTCTAGCACGCTGTATAATGCTGCGCTTTATGCCAACCTCGAGATTGTTGAAAGACACAGGCACACAATCCCGTCGGCGTATATAGATATGGGCAGGGATGCGACGGTAGTTGATAAGGTGTTGGACCTTAAGTTCAGGAACAACAGCGATGGATACCTGTATATTGCCAGTTGGGTTCAGGGCAACAGGGTTTATACGGCTGTTTACGGCAAGAAAAGGGCACAGGATATTAAGGTTAACATATCGACCGAAGTTGTTGAGGTTATTGAGCCGGTTACCGAGGTGGTTTTAGACCATGCGCTGCCGGCAGGGCAAGAGGTTGTTGAGCGGGAAGGCAGGAAGGGATACAGGGTTAGGGCCTATAGACGGGTGACAACCGATGGAAAGGCCGGTGAGATTGAGCTGTTATACACCGACCTATACAGACCCGAAAACAGGCTGATCAGAAGGTCTGCACAGCCAGTTGTTGTCGACAGTCCATCCGAATCCGATGAGCATAGTGTGGGCAACATCATCTAAAATTCCTGTTTATGCAGGAATTTTATTTTTTATACAGAAATTATTCTAGATATGAGCTAAGATGAAATCGGCACTTTGCTGGATGGATGGTGAATAGGCAGTCGATGGTTATACGGCAACTGAAAGGTGATAGGGAAGGGGATGGATGATATGATTAAATATAATCGCATATCGACGTCATTGGGCAATATGCTGGCAGCGTCGTCGGGCCAGGGCCTTTGTTGGCTGAGCCTGCCCGGAGACAAAGAAGAAAGCTTTGTTGCCTGGGCGGGCAGGCATTTCACTGGGTGTAGAGCCATTAAAGGCGTTGACCCAATAATAAAGGAGACCGAAAAACAGGTAAATGAATACCTAAGCGGTAGCAGAAAGGAGTTTTCGTTGCAGTTAGACCTAAGGGGGACGGTATTCCAGAGACGGGTTTGGCAGGCATTGCTCCAGGTACCCTATGGTACAACCGTAAGCTATCGCGATATTGCCATAGCCATAAACAAGCCCCGTGCAGTACGGGCGGTCGGCCAGGCCAATAACAAAAACCCGATAATTATTGTGGTACCTTGCCACCGTGTAATAGGAAGCGACGGAAGCCTAGTCGGTTATGGCGGAGGCCTGGATGTAAAACGAGCACTGTTAAGGCTGGAAGGGAGCAGGGATGAGAGGAAAGAATAATATAAACAGTCGGTTGGTATTGGTAACAGGCGGTGCCCGCAGCGGGAAAAGCAGCTATGCGGAAGGATTAATGATGGAAAAGGGCCATAAGATATTGTATATAGCTACCGCTGTACCAACAGACCGGGAGATGGAATATAGGATCGCAAGGCACCGTGTTGGAAGGCCGGCCTTTTGGCAGACCCTTGAGGCTTATACCGGCATTAGAAAGAAACTGGACGAAAAAGGTGATATATATCACGGGATTATACTGGACTGCATAACCGTTATGTTGACAAATCTAATGCTGGATTTTGGAATAAAGCCCGACTGTTGGGACCCTGAGCTTAATGAGACTGTTGAAAGGGCAATACTAAGGGAGATTGGCGATACCATTAAAGGAATAAGGGCCTGGTGTGACACAGGGATTATTGTGTCCAATGAAGTTGGAATGGGGTTGGTGCCTTCATCCCCTTTTGCACGGGTTTTTAGGGATATGGCTGGAAGGGTCAATCAGATGATAGCTACCGAGGCCGACAATGTAATAATGATGATATCGGGCATTCCAATGGTTATTAAGTAAGGAGGCTAGTCTAATGCTGAAGAAAAAGCTTGAGAAGGGTCTTATACAGGTTTATACCGGGGACGGCAAGGGTAAGACAACGGCTGCGCTAGGCCAAGCCCTTAGAGCGGTCGGAGGCGGTTACTCGGTGTTTATGGTGCAATTTCTAAAAGGGGGTCCAAGTGGCGAGCTTATTAGCGCCAAAAAGCTAGAGCCCGATTTTTGTATATTCCGTTTTGAAAAAGAGAGGGGTTTTTTCCAGACCCTCAATGATCAGCAAAGGATGGAGTTAAAGGGTGAAATAAACGAAGCCCTGGCTTTTATTAAAAGGGTATTGACCGGAGAAGAATGCAATATACTTATACTGGACGAGGTTATGGGCATCATACATAGCGGGCTGGTGTCAACCGAAGAGATCTGTAATATTCTAAGCCTGAAGCCCGATAGTATGGAGGTAATATTGACAGGTAGGAACGTACCAAAGGCTATAGAGGATATGGCCGACCTTGTCACCGAGATGAGGATGGTCAAGCATCCATTCAATAATGGTACTGGCGCCAGGCAAGGGATAGAATGGTAGCATGAGGAAGCTGATACTTGTATTCCAGTTTTTCACGCGGATCCCAATACCCTCTAATTCCAAAGCCTCAGCAAATAATTTTGGAGCAGCGATGAAGCTGTTGCCGGTGGTTGGCGCAGCCATCGGCGGTATGATGTGGCTTACATACAGAGTATTATCGCCCTTTGATACGCTAGTGGCATCGGTAGCTGCTGTTTTACTTGAGTTGGTGCTAACTGGAGGTATTCATCAGGACGGTTTGGGTGATACCTTCGATGGACTTTTCAGCAACACAAACGGGCAGCGGATGCTGGATATAATGAAGGACAGCAGGCTGGGGACCCATGGCGTTCTGGCTATTGTAGGGGTTTTGCTTGTTAAGATATCAGTAATTAATGCACTAGCAGAACCGTGTGTGCTGGTTGCAATGCCGGTTTTTTCAAGGCTGGCCATGGTATTTGGCACAGCGCTTTCAGGAAAATCTAGAGGAGGTGGGCTTGGTCATCTGTTCATCAGCCAAGTGGGCCCGATAGATGCAGTGCTTTCAGGACT
>JBMNSO010000187.1:0-3410 GCA_050945235.1 Mahellales bacterium | reverse complement strand
CTGTCATAATAGTGCGTTCCAGCACATTCAATATTTGATCACGCTGGCTGTCGTCTGCAATTCCAAAACGACTCCAAATAGCAGCTTCCTGGCCGCAGGTTTCCCAATATCCATTTTCGTAAGCACAGCTTCCCACTGGTCCAGCGGTAAAGATACCATGTTTTGAATTCCAGTACCGCTTTTGGATTTCCTTGCGCAATGCTTTGGCCTTTTTTTCATATCGTTTATGTTTATCCGGATCAATCAGCAATGCCAGATTTGCAGCAGCATCAAACGCTGCCATAAAATAAATCTCTGTGCTCAAAGCATAACCGCCTGAGTCTGTGTCGGCGAATGCGTCATTGGCAGAGTTCTTGTCTGCAAAATATAACTGACATACTGGATCATAATAAGCATCTGCTTTTGATAAGCGCATTTCGAGATTCGGCCAGATTCTCTTGATGGTTTCTAAATCATGGGTTGCCAAATAATAATCCCAACTGCATATAATGGGCGCAGGAATTCCGTCAATTGCATTGTCATGTCCCTCCTGCACAATGTGTAGCAGCGTTTTACGAGAAGTTTCAGGGTCCCAAAATGCACCACCTTTCGCAATGATTTGCATGGAGTCTCTGACCCAAACGCCAAACCCTAAGTTTTGGCCCTGAAAAGCACCAGCAGACCAAAGACCTGCCTCGCCTTGCAAAGCATGACGTTCAGACCGTGCTGTATCAAGCACATCTAATGCAATTTGGTATGCTGCATCTACTGAGGGAATGCCGGTGTGAATATCGGGAAAATCCCGCTTTGGTTTTAGCTGTATTAAGTCAGAACGATTAAGACAGCGCGTCATATCTCCCATCGGGGTATGTCGCCATTGGAACTCCTCTGTTACTCGCTGTGCAGATAGAATTGTGTATTTGTCTAACACCCACGCATCCGGTTTGCCAAAAGCAATATCAGAAAGCCTGTTTGGACAGATCTGAAAAGAGCCACTTTCATATACCGGTTCTTGATTTTCGTATTTGCTAAGGTCTTGGCAGAAATCAGGATTATACTCCAAAGGTCTAAGGCCAAACACTTTCAAATCAACGAGGATCCCCTGATTTTCTCCTTTAAACGAGCCTGCAGTACCACACTGGGCTGAAATTCCGATGTAAAAGGACGGATCAGATGTTCGGGGAAAACCAATGATATTTGATGTTCCTGACAATACGCAAAACCAGGGATCCAGTACCAAATGAAACTGTATCAGCCCGTCCTCTTGATGCAAATATAGCGTCTGGTCTCCTACCACGAGCTGATTAGAGAAGGCATTCCACAAAAAACATTCTCCAAACACAAAGAAATCAAGCTGTTGGGCCGTCCCCACGTCTACAGTAAAATCAAGCTCGTAACAACCAGTATCAAGGCAAAAGTCCTTTGCTTCTACGGAAATCAGTTCAATTTCCGGCCATTTTGCGGTTTGGTAGTAAAAAGGGAGTTCGATTTGCCATGTTGGGTTCAACGGTTTATACTGCCAGCGCCGCGTCCAGACGCGGTTTCTCTTCAATGACGGTGCAGGTGCTAGTCGAAAGTCGGGTGTCCTTTTGCAAAAAGGTGCTGAAATTGTACAGGGTCCCAACTGTATTACTTGAAATTCGTCAAATCTTTTACCGGCAACTTGTTCCCAGTGAAGTCCCCCATCACAGCTCGTATAGCAATGATTCTCGCTCCATATTTGTAATTGCTTGCCATTGCGGCAAAGTTCGACAGGGGATTTCCACCAACTGTGGATTGCTTTGGAGTTACGATATACATCCATTATCTTTCTCCTACTTAGCAAACTCTAGACTATAAACAACCTGCTCTAAGTAATTTAATAGCATCGTTTCCTCACACAAACCAGATTCAGAAGTCGCAACCGAATTTAGAAAGACCATAACGGTTTTATTGCCCACACCCACATAGCCAACAATAGTACGGGAATAATACAATCCTGTTTCATCTTGATTCTCAAATGTATACTGTAATCCATAGTAAGAAACAGCAACACCCTGCACGGTTTTCGTTTGAATATCTGTATAATAGGTATCAGATAGTGCTGTCAGCATTTGGCTCTGACCGGTTTCAGCCAGTTCTTGATAATTTCCATCCAGAATATCCAAAAACAAATACCCATTTTCCCCCAAATCAGCATGGCGCAATAAACATCCATCCAATTGCTCTTCTTTGGTAAAAAAGCCAACAGGAATTCTAAAATCGATTTGAACATCGTCTGATTGTAATCTTACAATATCCTCTTTCGAACTACATCCCAGTAAAACCAGCATCAATAAGAACAGCGCAATCAACCGTTTCGACATCATTCACTCCTCCTGCATTTCAATCAATTCCATTCAGCACAAAATCCTTCCTCCCGAAACCTGTTAAGAATCTCGTTTTGACGCTTTTCTGTTGGTGCTTGGAATTCTGGTTTGGTTTGGGATAGCCATATGTATTTTGCTTCACCAAGTGAATGATATTGAAGAAGTTGAATCTTTTGCAAATAAGGTCCAGCCGTATGCAAATGCCCAATCATCGCATCGATTTCAGAATCCATATCGTTCACATTACGGATGATTGGAATGCGAATCCAACATGCCGTACGTTCCGTTAGTCTTTTAAGATTTTGTATTATGGCCCGCTGAGATGCGCCGGTATACTTTTTGTGTGTCATTTCTGTTCCGGCTTTTAAGTCCACAAGGAATAAATCCGTCACAGGAATGAGTCGCTCAAGTACAGACCACGATGTGTTCAATGCTGTGTCAACGCAAACATGCACACCCTTTTTTCGCAATTCAGAGGCAAGAAATAATAGTTGTTCAATCTGTAACAGACACTCACCACCTGAAAAAGTAACACCGCCGAAATCAGGGAAGACATGTTTATCCCGTAAGCATTCCGATAAAATATCCTTCAACGGCATTACGGTTCCGTACAGTTCCAGCGCGTTGGTCGGACAGGCATCTGCGCAAGCGCCACAAGTTATGCATTTATCAGCATCAAGAAATATTTCTCCCTCTTGAAAACGCCGCGCTTGCTGTACGCAGACATCCACGCAAGAACGGCAAAGAATACATCTTTTTTTGTTATATGCAATCTGAATGTTTGGAGAAATTGTTTCAGGATTGTGACACCATGCACAGTGAAGATTACAGCCCTTAAAAAAGACAGTTGTACGAACCCCGGGGCCGTCATGAAGGGAAAAATGCTGAATATTACTAATGATCGCGCTTTTAGAAGGTTCGCATGGTTCTCTGTATGATTTCATCTTGCAGTTCCTCGCTGAGTGATATGAACGGGGCGCTGTAGCCACATACCCGAACGATTAAATTTCTGCGGTTCTCCGGATCGTTTTTCGCTTGCATCAATACGTCCTTATTAACCACATTGAAGTCCAACGCGTTTCC
>JBMNSO010000186.1:0-3431 GCA_050945235.1 Mahellales bacterium | reverse complement strand
CTATCCTATTTGACGCTTACCGAAGAAGCGGTAACAACATTAACTCATATTGCACATCATTATTGAATAACGTTATTTACTTTCGTGAACTGTTGGATATGTATACACTGATGTTTTTAAGTTATACTTACAACGAATTTCCATCAAACACCGAATATAGTCGTCAGTCAGCCTTCGTGGAACAAACCGTAAAAAATAAAATAAGCAGCAAATACTCTGAGTATTTAAGTATATATAATGAAAAATACAGAAACCAGCACGAGCTTAGAGAAGCACTAGAATTTGACTATATGTACTACAATACAATTTATCAATTATCGTCGAGTTTTGTAGATTCGCTTGTTAACAATAAAAGAGAGGCAGCATCTTATATTTCCTCATTTAAGCAGGAAAACCCTATTAATTTAAGAAATACATTTCTTAAGTATTGCCAGCTTTATACCAATGGGTTGATTGGCAACTTATCTTTTTTTTGATTTCTTTCAACCAAAAACAACTATCCTTTTCCGGCTTTATATTCCTAATCCTGTGCTATAATATCAAGTATAAATAAAGCTTTTAAAACAGAATTAGGAGGTAGTAATATGAAGTATGTACCGTATAACGAGTATCTTGTAGAAGTAATACAACAGCTCAAACAAGAGGGTGTTTTTCTCAATACAAAAGGCGAAAAAATCAACACCATGACCATTGGCTGGGGAGGAATAAATATATATTGGAGTAAGCCCATCTTTGTCGTACCGGTCAGAAAATCCCGCTACACCCACGGTTTGATTGAAAAGGCCGGAGAGTTTACAGTCAGCGTTCCATTAAAGGAGGATATGGGAAAAGCCCTTGCATTCTGCGGCACCAAATCCGGCAGGGATTTTGACAAATTTAAAGAATGCAACCTAACACCTGTACAAGGACAAAAAGTTGATGCTCCTATCATTAAAGAATGTTCCCTGCATTACGAATGCAAAGTAGTCTACAAGCAGGATATGATTCCGGATAACCTCGACGCTGAAATCGTTAAACAATACTATTTCCCTCCCGATTACCACACCTTATATTTCGGAGAAATTGTAGCATGTTATCTAACTTAATCAGCGGTTGACCTATATGCTCATAAATTCATAAAGGAAACCAATGAAAGGGTTTCCTTTTTTTATTCCACCGAAACGGTGAGGATCATCTGAAATCATATATCTGTGGAATTATTGTGATATCTGGGGTAGACATAGTTGTCAAAATTTCCGGTTAAGAATATTCTGGATTGAAAAGCAGTCTTTCAGGGTATAATATTAAGAAATCAATTGTGAAGGGGAGGTGGTAAGATGACCAACAATAATGGTGTACCCAATAGATTATCTAAGGAAAAAAGTCCATATTTATTACAACATCAATTCAATCCAGTAGACTGGTTTCCGTGGGGCCAAGAAGCTTTTGAAAAGGCCAAGGCAGAAGACAAGCCTATTTTCCTTTCCATCGGTTATTCCACCTGTCACTGGTGTCATGTCATGGAAAGAGAATCCTTTGAAGACAAAGAGGTTGCGGATTTATTGAACCGTTATTTCGTGGCTGTTAAAGTGGATAGGGAAGAGCGGCCGGATATTGACAATATCTATATGACCGTTTGCCAAGCCCTGACCGGACATGGTGGCTGGCCCCTTACGATTTTTATGACCCCGGACAAAAAGCCCTTTTTTGCCGGAACGTATTTTCCTAAAAAGGGACGTATGGGTATGCCGGGGTTAATGGATATATTAAATAGAGTGGCTGATTTATGGAAGGGAAAAAGGGAAGAATTGATTGAATCCGCAGATAAAATCATACAAGCAATACAGGCAGATGCTACAGCCGCCTTTTATGAAAAAGGCAGGATTACAAAGGAGACGATAAAGAAAGGATATGAGCACCTCAACCGTTCCTTTGACCCAAGGTACGGGGGTTTTGGCAGGGCTCCAAAGTTCCCCATACCCCATAACTTGCTTTTCCTGCTTCGGTATTGGAAACTTAATAAAACGGATAAGGCTTTGGAAATGGTGAAAAAAACCCTTAATGCCATGCACCGGGGAGGCATTTACGACCATATAGGTTTCGGTTTTTCCAGATATTCCACTGATAATAAGTGGCTGGTTCCCCATTTTGAGAAGATGTTGTATGACAATGCACTGCTGGCCATGGCATACCTGGAGGCTTATCAGGCAACTGGGGCTGAGGAATATTGCCGGGTGGCCCGGGAGATATTCACCTATGTGCTAAGGGATATGACTTCTGAGGAAGGAGCGTTTTATTCCGCCGAGGACGCCGATTCCGAGGGCGTGGAAGGCAAATTCTATGTATGGGATAAAGGTGAAGTAACTAGTATTTTAAGCAGGGAAAGGGGCGAAAGGTTCTGCAGGTTATATGATATTACCCAAGGGGGTAATTTTGAGGGCAAAAGCATTCCCAATTTAATAGACAAAAGCGAGGAGGAAGTACAGGAAGCCCTTTCTTTGGAGGAAGATAGAAAACAACTTTATGAATATAGGAACAAAAGGGTACATCCCTATAAGGATGATAAAGTATTGACCGCCTGGAACGGACTGATGATTGCCGCACTGTCCATGGGAGCAAGGATTCTGGGCCAAAATGAATACGCCCAAGCTGCACAAAGGGCGGTAGCCTTTATTTTGGACAAACTTCGCAGACAGGACGGTCGCCTGCTGGCCAGGTACCGTGACAAAGAGGCGGCATTTCCGGCCTATGTGGACGATTATGCCTTTTTAATATTGGGCCTTATTGAGTTTTATGAGACAACCTATGATTCTTATTACCTGGAAAAAGCCCTTGAGCTGAACGACGACATGATCCATTATTTTTGGGACAACGACCGGGGCGGCTTGTTTTTATACGGCAAGGACGGAGAACAGCTTATAACCCGGCCTAAGGAAGTATATGACGGTGCAATGCCGTCGGGCAACTCTGTAGCTGCCCTTAATTTTCTACGGCTGGCCCGTCTGACAGGGAATGAAAAGCTGGAGAAAAAGGCCGAGCAGCAATTGCAGTATTTTAGCGCCGTTATCAATGAAAGTCCGGCTGGTTATACATATTTCTTAATGGCAGCAATGTTTGCCTTATATCCCACCAAGGAAATCGTGGTTGTTGGTGATAAGCAAAGGGAAGATACCCAAAAGATGGTTTCAGTCCTGCATAGCGAATACTTGCCCATGGGCGTGTCCTTACTATACTCTGGTGATGATGACGACACATTGGAAAGACTGGCACCCTTTGTAAAGGGGCAGAGGATGGTAGATGGCAAGGCAACGGCTTATATATGCCAAAACTTTGCCTGTCAAAGTCCTGTTACTGATCCACAAGTATTCAGGGAAAGGCTTTTAAATTAAAGGCTTCAGTATATAGCTTCAAGATCATTTAAAATTATATTCTATATACATATTTGGTATCCC
>JBMNSO010000185.1:0-3445 GCA_050945235.1 Mahellales bacterium | reverse complement strand
GGCCTCCTTTTGGAGTAATGGTTTTGTGGCAATTGCTATTATACCTTAAGGAGCTCGAGGTTTTCAATTTTCATTTAAGTTAACAGAACGGTAATTAATATTTGGAGTAGGGCTTTTTATTCTTCAATTTCAAATAGATTTTATATATATTATCAGGTATTCTTTCATATTCTATAAAACCCTTATTAGGATATAAAATTAACCTTTCGATTTCTCCAACTAAATGGTTGACTAAATCTTCATTTTTATCCTTAAACAGCTTCAACTCTTGTTGAAAGTCAGTTTCGGGGGGACAGTTTAATATCAATAAATGGGGATATGCCTTTTTAAAACATAAATATACCCTTCTTTGCCTATAGGGACTGGCCACAGCAATGACCTTATCGATACCTCTTTCAAAGGTAAAATTGGGATTTAAGCTGCATAATATCTTCTGGCTAAAGACAATGTTTTCGCCGGTGTTTGTTGATTGATCCTCTATTATTATGTCATCTGCAGGTACTGCCTTGCAGTTACTTAAAACTTCATGCTTAAATTCCACCGCTTCAGGTTTTATTAAGTCGGCACTTCCAGCACCCCTTCCTCCGGTAAAAAGGACTTTTCTGCCCATCCCTTGTTCATATAACTGGGCACACTTGCTGGGTATTTTCATATCAAAATGGCCAAATCCAATTATTAAATCACATTTTTCAATTGTAAGGTCCTTTTTATATAGATACTGAAACAACGCTTCTGCTTCACTTAACACCTTGCCGTCAACCATGGTAAACCTCTCTAATAGTTTAATATCAACTCATATTTTAGTTCATTAATACGATCTTTACCCCACATTTTGCTGCTTTTCTCCTCCACCTTTTTAAAACCGATATCTTCATAGAGTTTTATTGCAGTTTTTTGTTCAGATACAGTAAGAAGATAAATCTTAGTATACCCAGATATCTTGCAAAAATCCATGGCTTTCCTCAACAATACTTTTCCAAGGCCCAAACCCCTGTAATCCGGATCTATTAAAAACCACCGAAGCTGTGCTTCCTGCGCTGAGCGTCCTATAACGGCTATGGAACCTATGATTCGATTACCGTCTTGTGCTATCCATAGCCTACTGCTGTGTTTTTTATACAACTGAGAAAACTCATAAAAGGTATTGGCAACATAACCTTCAAATTCTATATCATATCCATTTTCCCGGGCATATAACAATCCATGGAGATATATTAAATATCCCATATCCCCTGGTTTTATATCATGTCGTATAGTTATATTGTTTATCTCCCTTGACTTAATCATCTCCAGTACAACACCTTTCTACTTCCTAAATTTGTGACTTTAAACTCTTTTTCTATCTGTTATGGAGTAATTTATATGACTGAATTAGAATTGTTATCTTATAATATCATATAACGTGGGACAACACCAGATAAGCTATACAATAATATATTTAACAAGTGCTATGACTATATAACATCAGATTAGTGCCCCAAACCAATAAACAGGCGAGATTGAAATCCCGCCTGTTTATTGGAAAGTATGGTGAACAAAACCTATTCTTTTAACCTTTTTTCCAGGGCATCAAGCTGCCTTGTCATCTCTTTAGGAAGACGTTCGCCAAATGTCTTATAGTATTCCCTGATAGAATCAACCTCTTTAAGCCATCCTTCTCTATCCACATTTAGCAGTTCCGAGATTTGCTCCTCGCTTATATCCAGGCTTGTTGTATCTAAAGCATCAACTGTGGGCATATATCCTATGGGTGTTCTTTGGGCTTTTCCTTCACCTGAAACCCTTTCAATGATCCATTTAAGGACCCTGCTATTTTCGCCGAAGCCTGGCCACAGCCATTTTCCGTTTTTATCCTTTCTAAACCAATTAACATAAAATATTTTAGGCAGTTTTTCCTCATCGGTTTTTTGTCCTATGTCCAGCCAGTGTTGCAAATAGTCGCCTATATGATAGCCACAGAAAGGCAACATCGCAAAGGGATCCCGTCTGACCTTTCCGATTTTGTCTGATATTGCTGCGGCCGTAATCTCTGATCCCATAATTGATCCCAAGAATATTCCATGATTCCAGTCAAAACTCTGATTCACCAAAGGTATTGTTGTGGGTCGACGTCCACCAATTAAAATAGCAGAGATAGGCACGCCTTTAGGATCTTCCCATTCCGGGGCAATGGACGGACATTGTCGAGCCGGTGTTGTAAATCGAGCATTAGGGTGGGCGGCAGGATGTTCAGATCCTGGGGTCCAGTCTTTGCCCTTCCAATCGATGAGGTGATCCGGAGCATCGTAACCGATGCCTTCCCACCACACGTCACCGTCGTCTGTTAGTGCCACATTAGTAAATATGGTGTTCTTTTTCAATGTCTCCATGGCATTGGGGTTTGAAGAGGCTGAAGTGCCGGGCGCAACGCCAAAAAATCCTGCCTCGGGGTTAATGGCATACAACCTGCCGTCCTCACCGAATTTCATCCAAGCAATGTCATCTCCTATAGTTTCCACTTTCCATCCCGGGATAGTGGGAACCATCATAGCTAAATTGGTTTTTCCACAGAAGCTGGGAAAGGCCGCTGCTACATATCTTCTCTCGCCCTTAGGATTGGTAATACAAAGAATAAGCATGTGCTCAGCCAGCCAACCTTCATCCCGGGCTTGAACAGATGCAATTCGCAGTGCAAAGCACTTTTTACCCAAAAGTGCATTCCCACCATATCCAGAACCGTAGGACCATATTGTTCTTTCTTCTGGGAAATGGCTGATGTACTTTTCTTCCATGGGTGCACAGGGCCAGCTGACATCCTTTTCTCCCTCTGCCAATGGAGCACCTACCGAATGAAGACAGGGTACGAACTCTCCATCATCACCCAAAGCTTCCAATACCCTTTTCCCCACTCGGGTCATAATATGCATGTTTATAACAACATAAATACTATCGGTTATTTCGACACCAATTTTTGAAATGGGTGATCCAATGGGCCCCATAGAATAGGGAATAATATACATGGTTCTTCCCTTCATACAACCTGTATACAGCTTTGTCATAGTTTTTTTAAGTTCGACAGGGTCTATCCAATTATTGGTGGGGCCTGCATCCTCCTCTTTCCTCGATGCAATAAAAGTTCTTTCTTCAACACGGGCAACATCTGAGGGATGGCTGCGAAATAAATAGCATCCCGGACGTTTTTCAGGGTTCAAAGGTATAGCTGCCCCGGTATCTACTGCTTCTTGTATCAGCCTTTCATATTCTTCCTTTGACCCATCACACCAGTAAATCTCCTTGGGCTGACACATTTCTGCTACTTCGTTTACCCATTCTTGCAACTTTTTGTTTGAAGTCATTATACTCTCCCTTTCACTATATATTATATAATAATAGACATGAAAACTTGTACTTGGCCAATATAGGGCATTTGCACACTCTTATGTAGATATGGGGTCGGATAATTAAA
>JBMNSO010000184.1:0-3499 GCA_050945235.1 Mahellales bacterium | reverse complement strand
TCAGATCCAATATAACAAGGTCGATATCGTCTTTTAGTATGTATTCCAAAGCCTGCTTGCCATTGGCTGCCTCATGAAAAACGATGCCTTCGATGTTCTTTAAAGTAGCCATGATAATTTTTCGATTTAACGGAACATCGTCCACTACCAAAACGTTGTATTCCATAATTCCTCCGGATAATAAAATGAGGCTCCTCCTGTGTCAATATTCTGAAGTTGCCTCTATATTCCACGATCATTTCTCTTATTTCTCGATTATATATGGAAAAAATATCTTAGTCAATGTCTTGTTTTTCGACAATTTTCCATAATCGGGCAATAATAGCCGGTCTAGCCCGATTAGTCGCAAATCCTGCTCCCGCAATCCTCACTTGCAAAATCGAACTCTATGGTTACATGATCTATTCCCTTTTTCTTCATTAACTCCCTTATATCCCTTTTTAATGCAGTAATCCTTTCCGGTTCAATCTCATCCTCCACAATTATATGGGTACTTAACAGGTTTTTTTGACCCTCCAATGACCAGATATGGGTATGATGGACAGAAAGTACATCGGTTTTTTCCGTTATTTCCCGCTCTATTTCGTTAATGGAAAAATTCTTGGGAACGCCCTGCAGGAAAACGTTCAGGATGTCCTTAAGGTTTATTACCACGTTATATAGTACATATACAGTGATTACAACAGACAGTATGGGGTCAAGTATGGGAAGGTCTACAAACATAAGTATAATGCTTACAACGAGTATGACGGCCCATCCCAATACATCCTCCATCAAATGCCATGAAACAACCTTTTCGTTTAAGGTGGTGCCTTTTTTTAGCCTCAGGACAGCCACCCCATTTATTGCTATACCTAGTATTGCAAAGATTAGCATACCCTCTGGTTTTACACTTTCAGGGCTTATAATCCTCGGGATGGTTTTCGTTAAGATAAGGACACAGCCGGCTACTAATATAAAACTGTTTATCAATGCCCCTAGCAATGAAAACCTGGCATACCCGAAGGAGAACCTTTCATCCGGTCCTCTTTGGGAGTATTTTTCCAGGTACCATGCAACACCCAATGAGACCGAGTCTCCAAGGTCGTGTAATGCATCGGACAATATGGCCATGCTGTTGGTCCAAAACCCGCCTACTATTTCCAAAAGAGTAAAAGCTAGATTTAAGAAAAAAGCAACTTTTATATTCTTTTGTCCGCCATGGTTATGGTCATGGGCATGACTATGATTATGTGCCATTCCATTATTCACTTCCTTCTCTCTTTAATTTAACCTCCCCTTTTCTATAATAATTATTTTTGGTTTTGATTAAGTCGACATATTCCATATTAATTAGCGGTTCTTGAAATCAATATTTTCAATATCATCTTTGTTCCCATTGATCACAACTTCGTAAGTGATTTTAGTGTTGAATTTATCTGTTTGTAAAACCCTATTTATGGTACCTATTACTTGTTCTTTTCGAAAAGGTTTTACTATAAAGTCTGATGCGCCATTATCAATTGCTTCTTTTATAAATGGTTCCTGTCCCATAGCAGAACACATGATAATTTTTGCGTTATTATCTATAACCTTTATTTTTCTTAATCCTTCGAGGCCATCTACATCTGGCATTGTTATATCCATAATGACTAAATTGGGCTGTGATTTCACATATTTCCCTATAGCATCATCGCCGTTACAAGCCTCATCAATAACTATATGTCCTCCTTTTTCAATAATACCTTTTAGTATTTTTCTCATAAAACGAGAATCATCTACTACTAAAATTTTTGCCATGATTTGTTCATTCCTTTCCCAAAGGATAGTATAATCTCTTTTAGGTAAAGTTTCAACATCTTCTCAAGATTGACCTTTATTGTCTTTCGTAACTTCCCAAAAATCAGCCGTGTATATATATATAATAAGCAGCGGAAAGTTAAAAACCTTATGAAATTATATATTAGCATAGGGGGTTATATAAAATGATTGATGAATTCATAAAAAAGACGGGTTTTGAAGTGATCAGGCAGGATAAAAGTGTTTGTATTTTAAGGGGAGATGCCGGCTACTTGGACACTAATTTTTCAAACACATTCATTACCATAGAGGAAAGAAAAGGCAGGATTATACAGACAAATAATGACACAATCGGTATACTGGAAGTTGCAGTTATATCAAAGGCTCCAGTAAAACCGCCTGAAGGTAAATACTTTAATTCAGTATATATAAAACCAAACATATTATACTTTTTTAGCCGTAGTTCTAAAGAAGAAATAATAGACTACGTTGTATCTACCCCTCAAACCCTTCATGTCATCTTTTGGCCCAGGACATCCGACTGGAAGCTTTTGATAAAGCGAAAATATGAAATAGGGGACAAGGTCCTTTACAAAAAGAATGGGCGGCTTAATATAATGGAAGTGGTGAGTGTACCCTTTGTGCCGGAAAAAAAGACATATGTATACAGAATTAAAGGCATATATGACAAAGTATCACCCTTCAGCGAAGCCTGGCACGATCTGCCGCAGGTTACTGATAAAAAGCTGATACCCTTTAGGGATGATAACATTGTATATTTATGTAAGTAATCTTTCTGTTTCAGAAACAAGTTCCTTAAGCATATTTATCCCTTCTCTTGTAGCATCTCTATCAGCGGAAAGCAATGTAATAATTTCATCTATTCTATTTTTGTAATCCTTGGGCTTTATAATAAAGCCGTCAATCATTACGACCGCTTTTTTCTCATTAATGCAGTATTCTTCATTCAAAGCAAATAAAACTTGATTTAAGCAAGAAATGCTCCTGAAACAGTGTCCACATACATAGTAAATATCATCCTTATCAACATAATCCTCAGCAAACATTATGGAAAAGGATGCCTCAAACATAAAATATTGAACTATTGCATCTTTCAAAGTTTGAGGATATGGCTTGGTTTTGGATTTTAATTCTGAAATTTTGCCCCTAGGGTCAACCAGTATTTTGCAAAGGGAAATTTCCCCCATATACATTACATTTAAATATGCATGGGGGTGACCTGTTTGATAATGGGCAGATACTTTTCCTGACAAACAATCATCAATAACCTTAGACACCCTTTTTATGTCGCGTAATATAAAATCTACATGATATCCCTGAATAACAAGCCATCCGCCTGCGTTTACCCAAGGACCCCACCCACCTATTTGCGTAATTAAATTTTCTCTATGCTCATCATCCAGTTTTGCAGCAACCTCGCTTAATTCTCTGATATTAAAGCCCTCTGTTTCATCATAGTATATTCCAATATCTATGTCGGACTTTTCATGATGGGTACCTCTTGCCCTTGAACCTCCTAAAACTATACCCATAATACCCGGTATGCCTTCCAATTCTTTGCTGATTAGATTCAAAATGTTTTCTACCATCATTGCACTCACCTCAATCTTCACTCTTATTCTTCTTCAACACAAAATAGCATTGATTATCTACATATTCCAATCCTTTATTGGTGTTTTTCATATTTTTCTTCGTATTG
>JBMNSO010000183.1:0-3531 GCA_050945235.1 Mahellales bacterium | reverse complement strand
AAAGGTTGGAAATATTGTTATAATATTGGAAATATGTTATAATGAACTTCAAATTTATTGATGAAATATGTTGAAATATGAGGAAATGCAATGATAAATATTAACAAACTCGAGCTGACTGAAAAAGAACAGAACATACTAAATATTTTAAATGCTATTTTGTCGTCAAAGGAAATTGCCCCAAATGATATAGCCCAACAGACTGGTTTAAGTCCCTCCACCTTAAGCAGAGTTTTAAACCAATTAAAGAAAAAAAGGATAATTGTGGATATAGGCAAGGAAAATACTGAAAAGGGAAGACGTCCCGGACTTGTTAGCTTTAACAACAACTATGGCCATCTGCTCCATTTTAATATAACCCATGATTCCATAACCGGTTATATTGCCAATATCGGAGGCACGGTGTATGATCGGTATCAAGCTTTTTTTAAAAATGATAACTCCCTGGAGGACGTCTCGGATGTGTTGAGCAGTGTATATAAAAAGCTTGCTAAGAAGAATTTTTCATTAAAGACCAGAATACTCGCTTCAGGTATCTCATTGCCCGGGGTGGTAAATGAAAAGGATCGTCTGGTACAAAGGATACCCGATGTATTTTCCTTTAACGACATTGATGTGTTTGATTATGCTGAGAAACTATTAAAAACTCCGGTTGTCGTCAATAACGTATCGAGGCTGGGGGCGATTGGACAGCACATTGGCAGTTATCCTGAAAATAATAATATAGTATATCTGGAAATAACCAATTCCATCGGTATAGGAGCAGGGGTACTGATCAATGGAGAATTGTTGAAAGGTTCCAATTATTATGCCGGAGAAGTGGGGTACCTGTATTTTGACTTAAAGAATTTTTCCGATGATCCCAAGGAAAACATCGGCTGCCTTGAGAATTATGCCGGATTGAAAGTTTTTTATGAAAAAATTTCTGATGTAATGAACCGGGGAGGGGCGAATATATTAAGAGGCCTTATGGCTGAGGAAAAAGCGTCTAAACTCAGCTTAAGACTTATAGAACGGGCTGCTGAACAGGGGGATAAGGATGTAATAAATATACTGGAGAATGTGCTTAAAGTATGGTCTATAGCAATAATAAATATTAATTTGCTTATTAATCCTGATTTGATAGTAATAGGAGGCGCCATTTCTCCTGAGAATACATATATCCTAAACAGAATCCAGGACATGGTATCGAGAGACCGATTTTTTAAGCCTGAGATCAGGATTAGCCAATTGGGAGATAAGGCCCAGTTGATAGGGGGAATTTATCTTCTACAGCAGTATGTTTATAACAATATAGTAGCAAAGGAAGCAATACGGTAACATTTCTCTTATATCGTATTGCAGATAAAAATATATAGGGGGGAAGGGTACAGTGAAGAAAGGAATTAATTTCTATACATTTGCCAACGGTACACCAATACAGAAGGGTATCTCCCTTGCAAAGGCAGCGGGTTTTGAAGGCATAGAGCTGACCATAGATGAAACAGGGAATTTTACCATTGACGCCGGAGATTCATATATTAAAGAGATCAAAAAGATGCTGGAATCAAATGATATAAAATGTACCAGTCTTTGTTCATGGCTCCCATGGAAATATCCCCTCACGTCAAATAGTGAAGCAACCCGGAGGAAGGGAATAGATATCTTAAAGAAGATGATAGATACGGCTGCGGCACTGGGGGCCGATACCGTATTGGTTGAACCTGGATATGTGGGCTGTGATTTTTTTGATTTTGGTGAGATCGTGCAATATGATGTTGCCATTGAACGTGCCAGAGAGGGGATAAGGGAACTGGTGCCCCATGCCGAGGCCTGCAAAATATATCTGGGTATAGAAAATGTATGGAACAAAATGCTCCTGTCACCGCTTGAGATGCGGGATTTTATAGACAGTATAGGTTCTCCTTACGTAGGTGCATATTTTGATGTGGCAAATTGCATGTTGTACGGTTATCCTGAGCACTGGATAAGAATACTTGGGTCTAGGATAAAGAAACTCCACTTCAAAGATTACAGACGGGATCCCGGAGGATTCAGAGGATTTGTAGAGTTGTTATCCGGTGATGTGAACTTCCCGGAGGTGGTTAAGGCTCTTAATGAGATAGGCTTTGATGATTACTGTATTGCGGAAATTATGCCAACATATACATATTTTAACGAGGCCGTTGTTTTTAATACGTCTTGTTCTATGGATTATATACTAGGCAGAAGGTAGAAAATGATATACCCAAGGGTGAGCCAGGGTTAAATAGCGATTCTCTGCTACCTGGCTCACCTTTTAAGATCCATCATTCAGTCTTTCATACAGCATTTCTGACAGAAACGGTACTAGTATAGTTGATTTACATTTTCCTTATTATTTGTCTGGTTCAGAGGATCGAAAAGCCTTATTATACTCTTCTACCAATGTTTTAATTAGGGCTTCAACGGAAATGATCTCATTGGACATATAAGCCTTCTCACCAGCAAATGCAAACCCATTTTTTAAATTGCCTTTTTGAGCATTCAACAAAGCTAAGGCAATGCAGTAAGGACTGTCTGAAAAATCACATGTTATAATACAGTGGTATGGACATTTATAGGGTTTTTTTTGGCCCATATTTACATCATCTAAAAATTCATTTATTATAGCTCTGCCTGGCATTCCAACAGGACTTTCAATAATGCCAATATCCTTTTGTTCACAGTTAATATAGGCTTCTTTAAATGCAGGGGATGCATCACACTCAATCGTAGTCACAAAGCGTGTACCCATTTGTACCCCAGATGCACCTAATTTCATATATTTATATATGTCTTTACCATTGTATATTCCTCCGGCGGCTATTACAGGTATTGATCTTTGAAGTTTTTTTTCAAAGGGCTTTATTTCTTTTAGGACTGCTTTTATCAAAACCTCTAAAGAATAATTGGGATCATTAATCTGTTCTAATTTAAATCCAAGGTGACCTCCTGCCTTAGGCCCTTCTACAACAATAGCATCAGGTATATAATCATATTTTTGGTGCCATTTTCGGATAATCATGTTTGCCGCCCTTGCGGAAGAAACTATGGGTACAAGTTTAGTTTTTTTTGATCCTTGTAAAAACTTAGGTAAATTAAGAGGAAGTCCGCCGCCAGAAAATATAATATCTATTTCTTCTTCTATGGCAGTTAAAACCATATCAGAAAAATTCGAAAGGGCCACCATTATATTTACGCCCACAATCCCATTAGTTAAACCACGTGCTTTTCTAATTTCCTTTTTTAAGGCTCTAATATTGGCTTCAAGGTAATTAGTAGAAAAATCAGGTTCAAACATTCCTATGCCTGGGGTAGAGATAACTCCTATACCTCCTTGATTGGCAACAGCTGATGAAAGACCGGAAAGTGAAATCCCCACTCCCATACCTCCTTGAATAATCGGTAACTTTGAAACGAGATTTCCTATTTTCAGATTTTCCATATTTGATATATTCATTAAATTCCTCCTTGATTTTTCACCATAAGTATAAAGTTGTTAAGTAAAATAAAACTAAGTACAACTGGCTA
>JBMNSO010000182.1:0-3537 GCA_050945235.1 Mahellales bacterium | reverse complement strand
CGGCAGGCAGTATATAAACAAAGTTGCCGTTTATAGCGTGCCTCATCAGCACCATTACGAAAAACAGTATACAACCAATGATGCAAAATACCAAGCCCAATATCACCGACGGTTTTTTATCAAGTCTTTTAGAGATGGCCACCCACACAGGCTGGGATACTATGCTCATCACGAACAGGGCACCGACAACCACCGCCACATACTGGCTTTCCATATTGAAGGTATAGGTGAATATATGAAGTCCCAGGGTGGTTACAATGGCCGACGAAATATTGGTAAATAGGTATGCCAGCATAACGTATTTAAACTGTCTATTACCCAGGGCGGACTTAAAAGCCTTGTACAGGCTGATAAGTCCCCCTTTTTGGGAACCATCCTTTGCATCACCGGCCTTTGGCAAAAAGGGTATATATCTTTTAGTACTAAAATAGCATGTTAAACCGAAAACAACGGCCATTATGGAAGAAGTAAGACCGATATTCCTATAGGCCAGCGGATTAAGCTGACCCTGTGGAAACTGGGGAGTGGGCTTGAAAAAAATAGCCATACCCATTACCGAAGCAAATAGTAGACCTATTAAGAAGAAAATAGTCCTTACACCCTGAATAGAAGTTCTTTCGTTGTAATCGCCCGACAGCTCGGCGCCTAATGCCGTATAGGGCGTTGTATATACCGTCAGTGCAGTCTTTAATATCATTAAGAATACCAATATCCATAATAGTTTCATATGATCGGCCAGTCCATTGGGTACCGCCCATAAAAGATAATTGGAAATACCCATTGCAAAACTGCCTATCAGAATATAAAGGTGCCTCCTGCCAAATTTCCTAAGGCGGGTATTGTCTGATAAATATCCCATTATAGGATCGGTTACGGCATCCCATATGACGCTTATACTGACCGCTATGCCTATGTAGCTGCCCGGCAGCCCTAGCACCGCCGTTGCATAGAACACCAAATAGGTACTTACAACCTGGGATACCAAACCATATCCATAATTGCCCATACCGTATCCTATCTTGCTAAGAACTGAAATACTCCTTAGCCCAATATGACCTGTCTTGTTGTCCATTTTTCTACCCCCGTTACTTATAACCTGCTTCCAAAAAAATAGTATTGCTGCTGCGAAAAAATTCCTTATAATCTCCCATCTTTGAAACCAAAATGGTTACAAAAAAAGCAATATATTAAATATAGCATCCTAGAAAAAAACTCTCTAGTATAGTTTAGAGACATTCCATTTTTCGATAACATGGGAATAAAACGTAGGAATATACTGAAGCCCATTCTATTTCATTTCCATGGTAAAAAACATCGTATTATCTAAACAAAACAAAATATCCAATTACTAGAATCCCCAGTATTATCCTATACCAGCCGAAGGGTTTAAAGTCATTCTTCTTAATATATCCCATCAACAATCTGATTGCAATAACCGAAACAACAAAGGCCACAATCATGCCGGTTAATAGAATACCCGCTTCCATTGCTGTAAAATCAAACCCGAACTTAACCAGTTTTAATGCACTGGCACCGAACATTACCGGGATGGATAAAAAGAACGAATATTCAGCGGCAATATTCCGGGATGAACCAAGGATAATAGCACCTAGGATGGTTGCCCCTGAACGGGATGTCCCGGGGATCAAAGACAGCACCTGGAACATACCGATTAAAAAAGCGGTTTTATAAGTTAGTTCATTAAATGACCTTATACTGCTCTTGCGACCTTTATTTCGGTTTTCGATAGCAATAAATAACCCACCATATATTATCAGCATTATTGCAACTGTCCAGTAATTGTATAAATGCTCATTAAGCCAATCATCAAATAAAAAGCCCAGTACCGCTGCCGGTATGACACCCACTATTACCTTATACCAAATCTTCACGGTCTCCCTTTTTTCCCTTTTAGACTTGCTCGGTGAAAAAGGATTCAATTTATGAAAATATAGGAGTACTACAGCTAGGATAGCCCCCAGTTGAATAACCACCAGGAACATATCTTTAAACGCCTGGGAAGCACCTAACTGCATGAATTCGTCCACCAGGATCATATGACCCGTGCTACTTATGGGCAGCCATTCGGTAATTCCTTCAACCACCCCTAAAAAGACCGCCTTTAATAGCTCAATAATAAGCATTCCTTCTTTACCTCCGAATTCCTAAGTATTAGTCCTTAAAGTATTATTCGCGATAGGGTCTTTTAATTACACGATTTCAGATTTTCGGGAAAATATCAACACTATCATCTGATTGATTTAATACTATCAATTATACTACAAAATCCTTGAAAATGTTTTATTAATCTACAATTTCAAGGATTTTATTTTTCCTTATAGACGGATAACTTCTCCAAAACCGGTAAGTTATATAGCAGCCTTTCCAATGGCCCTGACTACTACCCTACTTTCCAGCAGAATGCCGTCTTCCTTTTCTTCGCCCAGGTCCGCTATCTGTTTTTTATGGTCGACAACCACCTCTACTTCCTTGGCGCCCATGGAACGGACCATGGTCTTTGCCTGATGCCGGCCATGGTCTATTGCCCATTGAAGGGCCGGTTCATAGTCTTCAAACTCTTTATAGTCAGCCGATGAATGACACCCATACCCGGTTATGCCGGCTACTTCGTACCTGGGCTTTATTATAACTGTTTCTTCGGCCACTATACTACCGGTTATGGCACCCACGGCATTGGCCACCGCGGCGTCCTTCGGCACCACACACCGGGTACCTAGTTTTTCCGCCACCCCGGGCAAGTAAACGTGGGTGGGAGCGCCAATGGATACCAATGCCAGGGGTGTATTAAATTTGCATACAAATTCTTGACTATCCTGGTAAAAGCCCATCATCAAAAGCCTATAGGCCTGTTCATTAAGCCCCCCTATCTTACGCTTCCAGGCCCTGTCCAGCAAATGGTTGGAGATCATGGAAAACAGCATGGCTTCTATCCGTTCTTCTACCCTTTTTATAAGGGTTTCAAGGCCCATGCCCAGGCGATGGGCCATCGCCTTAGCACCCATCAGGGCCGCTTTCTTGTCCCAGGGGCTGTACCAACCGGTAATATGCATAAAATCCGTAGGGGTCAGGCTGCTGCGGCCTATAACCCCTAGGGACTCCAGTCGCTCGGTATCTAAGAAGTAAGGCAGTACATCAACCATGGCGGATAGCTGTTCTATGCTCTTGGGGCCGTTCTTTAGGGCATTCAAGATGGATGCCTCACCCTGGGACAAGGGTATATTGTCGCTTATACCCCTAATTATATAGAAAAACTGAATAAGGGATATTGTATACCATCTTTTTTCCCTGGCAATACGTTCCAATTCGGTCCTGGTTTCGGGATACTTATGGACCAGCCAGCTTAAGGGCGTTGCCTTTCTAGGACCGATGGTCAACTGTTCAAATTTATCAAAGGAAATGAGACTGTCGCCGCCCAGGCCCATGGTCTTCACCTCTATTGCCTGGGTGGCCGTCCGCCATTCGCCAATATCCACACCCTCCTCAGCCAGGGTCACCCTGCCGTCCCTGACTATCGCC
>JBMNSO010000181.1:0-3547 GCA_050945235.1 Mahellales bacterium | reverse complement strand
ATTTTACTCTAAGATACAAGCAAATAGGATATTAATGCACCCAATAAAGCGCCTGTAAAGACTTCAATTGGAGTATGACCGATTAACTCTTTCAATCTCTCCTGCTTAATCTCTTTATATTGATGGATCTCATTTATAATCTTATTAAGTACCACTGCTTGTTTTCCCGTTGCCCTTCTTACTCCTGCAGCATCATACATAACGATTAAAGTAAACACCGCTGAAATAGCAAAGTAAGTAGAATCCCATCCATGTTTCAGTCCCACAGAAGTAGCCAGGGATACGACAAAGGCAGAATGGGAACTAGGCATCCCGCCGGAACCAATAAACCTTGTAAAGTCCATCCTTTTTTCCTTCAGCAGGGTAATGATAACCTTTAGCACCTGTGCAATAAACCATGCAAGTATAGAAACCCTAAGTATATGATTATTGAATAGTCCCATTATTTCCCCCAACGAGTAGTGCCTCCTTAAAATTCCCTTTTACAAAGATATTGTGTCAGGGCTTCTAAAATTTCTGCTTTATTACCAAAATATTGCAATTGATCCACTGCTTTTTGGGTAAGTTCAGCCGCCTTGTCCTTGGCTGCCTGCAAGCCGAATAATGACGGATAAGTAAGTTTTTTGCTTTTTGCGTCTTTACCAACAGTTTTGCCAAGTTTTTCGGTATTACCCACCACATCCAATATATCATCTATTATCTGAAAAGCTAAACCCAGATATTCAGAATATTTGTCCAAGACAGACAATGATATTTTATCACAATTGCCAAGTATGGCCCCTGCTCTAACTGAAGCCTTAATCAAGGCGCCGGTTTTGTGGGTATGTATATAATTAAGGATTTCCGGCTCGCCCCCTTTGTTTTCCGTTAGAATATCCATGATTTGGCCCCCTATGATACCCAAGGCACCCGATGCCTTTGCTATTTCATACTGGGCTGTTAAATGTATTTTTGTTTGATCACTGTATTTTATTGCCGCATTAGTCATTATTTCATAGGCTGTGTTTAGCAAAGCATCCCCTGTTAGTATGGCAACAGCTTCTCCAAAGACCTTATGATTTGTGGGTTTTCCCCTCCTGAAATCATCGTTGTCCATGGACGGAAGATCGTCATGGATTAGGGAATAGGTATGAATAAACTCCAGAGCGGCTGCATAATAATAGGCCGGTTGACGATCATCATCAAATATATCAAAGGTCCATAAAAGCAGTATAGGTCTTAGTCGTTTGCCACCGGCAAATAAGCTGTATTCCATGGAATTATAGAGTATGTCGGGATATGTAATGTGTTGCTTTAGTATGTCTTTCAAGAAGGAATCCACATTTTTGGCTTCTTCCTTTAATAAGCTTTCTATGTTCATTTATTGCCTCCTAGTCGGGATCTAAGGTTGTCTCCCTTTCATTATCGGTATTACGATCGAGAACTACGGTTATCTTACCTTCGGCTTCATCCAGTTGGGCAGAACAATAGTGGGTTAAGCGAATGCCCTGTTCAAATAATTGGATAGATTCCTCCAAAGAAATATCTTCCTTTTCCAGTTTTTCCACTATTTCTTCTAAGGATTTAATAGCCTTTTCAAAGGTAAGGTTTTGGTTGTCCAGTCCGTTATCTTTCATTATCCTTCTCCTCCTTGGCCAGTACCTTGCATATGGCACGACCATCTATGTATCTGATACTTACGTTTTTGTCTATTTCCAGGGCAGTTACTGATTTTATCAAACAATTATTGCTATCATAGGTTAAAGCATAGCCCTTTGCTAACATTTTCAGGGGATTGATGCCGTCTAATCTGGCCAGCATCTTTAGATGCTCCATTTTTTTCAGGTTTATTTTATGCTTGTACCCTTCAGTCAGTCGGTGGATCAAATGGTCTACCATTTGACGTTTCTGCTGGATATCCTCCACTGGACGGTTTAACGCCCTACAGGATTTTATCAGATTAAGTTGGTTTTTCTTGTTATCCAAAACCCTATTAATCGATAGATTTAATTTGTATCGGAGGTGATCTATGGTGTTTTGAAGGCTATGTTTTTCCGGTACCGCCAATTCAGCTGCGGCTGATGGTGTCGGTGCCCTTACATCACTTACAAAATCTGAGATTGTAAAATCCGTTTCGTGTCCCACCGCGGAAATTATAGGTTTTCTGCAACTATAAATCTCCCTTGCAACCACCTCTTCATTAAAAGCCCACAGTTCTTCTATTGATCCTCCTCCCCTACCGACTATAACCAAATCTATATCATTTCTATTATCTACATACCTGATAGCATCGGCAATATCATTGGCCGCAGATTCCCCCTGGACCAACACCGGTATAACCATAAGGGATATGTTGGGATACCTCCTTTTGGATACTTTAATTATATCCCTTATCGCAGCGCCTGTGGAGGAAGTCACAATAGCTATCTTCTTAGGCAACAGCGGCAGTGCTTTTTTATGTCCGATATCGAACAAACCTTCCTTTGACAGCCTATCCTTTAGCTGCTCATAAGCCAAATAAAGGTCGCCTTTGCCTTCTGGTTGTATATCCTGTACATAAAACTGATATTGCCCGTCTTTATCATATACGGAAATATATCCCTGGGCAATTATTTTTATACCGTCAGCTGGCATAAACTTCAAAGCTGATGCCCACTGCCGAAACATAACACATTTAATAGATGACTGATAATCCTTTAATGTAAAATACATATGACCTGAAACGTGGCATTTAAAGTTGGATATTTCACCTTTGACATAGATGTTGTTTAATATACTGTCTGACCTGAAGATATTTTTTATATAAGTATTAACCTCTTTAACGGTATACACATTTTCAAACATATACACATTTATTGCCTTTCTTAAGTTTTACCCAATAATGCAACACCCACCGCATTATCCACCGAAAAATAGGGTTGGGCGAAATATAAACGGAACTTATTATTAAGTTTAGCCTCAAGGTATTCCCTTATATATGTATTTGAAGATACTCCGCCTACAAATAATATATTATCAAATTTTGTCTTCTCTTGGTAGCAGTTATTTAAAACTTTTAGAAGGGATCGGGCTATGCATAAAAAAACGGATAGTGCTATATCCTCCTTCGGTATACCTTGCTTTATCAGCCTTTGGGCCATGGTTTCAGGGCCGGAAAAACTCATATACCTACCCTTTACTGAAGAAGGTATTATCGTACCCGTCTTTCCCTTATGGGCCAACTGTTCCATTTCCTTACCACAGGGGAAATCCATGCCCAAGGCTACCCCCACTCTATCTATAAACTGACCGGCATTTAGGTCCTGGGTGCCGCCAAGGGTGTTTACGGTAAAGCCATGTCCAACACACCGGGTAACTTCAAGCACATCGCTGGTACCACCGGATATGTGGACACATAGAAAGGATTGGGATTCTGGACCCTTTGCAGAATACAGGCCAGCCATTATATGACCTTCTTGATGGCTGGTTTGTACAAGGGGTATATCTAATGCAAATGACAATATCTTTGCTGCATTGTATCCAGCTTTAAAAACCGGCATAAAGGAATTACATATAGGTCGAGGTTTTG
>JBMNSO010000180.1:0-3562 GCA_050945235.1 Mahellales bacterium | reverse complement strand
TTTGATTATGTTTCTTATAATCCTCAATGGCAGCCTTTAATGCCTTTTCTGCCAGGACAGAACAATGTACCTTAGCCGGCGGTAACCCGTCCAATGCTTCCACCACAGCCTTATTTGTCAGTTTCAGTGCATCTTCAAGGGTTTTTCCCTTGGCCATTTCCGTAGCTATGCTGCTGGTTGCAATGGCTGCTCCGCACCCAAAGGTTTGGAATTTAATATCCTTAATAATATTATTTTCAACTTTTATATAAACTTTCATTATATCTCCGCATTTACTGTTGCCGACTTCGCCTATACCATTTGCGTCCTCTATTACTCCAACATTTCTCGGATTCATAAAGTGATCCATTACCTTGTCATTATACATCTTTTAAACCCCCTTTTTCTTGTGCAAATAAAGGTGACATCCTTCTCAGCCTATTAACAATACCAGGCAGTATTTCCAAAACATAATCAACATCTTCTTGTGTGTTGTCATCCCCCAGGGTTAACCTTAAGGAGCCATGGGCTATTTCGTGGGGCAGACCCAGGGCCAGCAAAACATGGGATGGATCCAGGGAACCCGAAGTACAGGCCGAGCCACTGGAACAGGCCACACCTTCGAGGTCCAGGCTTAACAGCAGGGATTCCCCTTCAATATATTCAAAACACATATTTATATTACCCGGCAGACGCCTTTGCCTGTGGCCGTTTAAAATTGTGTGGGGTATTGTAGACATTATTCCATCTATAAGCCTTTCCCTTAACCGGGTGAGCTTGTCAATCCGTTTGTCCAAATCCCTGCAGGCCAACTCTAACGCTTTACCGATTCCGACAATTCCCGGTACGTTTTCCGTTCCTGCCCTCCTGTTATTTTCCTGTGCCCCGCCGTGCAATACGGGATCGATTTTTACTCCCTTTTTTATATAAAGAACTCCCACACCCTTGGGTCCATATATTTTATGACCCGACAGGGAAAGAAGGTCAACATTTAAATTCTTTACATCAATTGGTACATTACCAACTGCCTGAACGGCGTCGGTATGAAAGTATACCCCTTTGTCCTTTACTACCTCAGCGATTTCTTTTATGGGCTGTATTGTTCCTATTTCATTATTGGCAAACATTATCGTAACCAGTATTGTTTTATCCGTTATAGCACTTAAAACCTGTTCTTTCGTTACCAGACCGTACCTGTCCACCGGAAGATAGGTAACCTCGAATCCATGTTTTTCCAGGTATTCACAGGTATGCAATACCGCGTGGTGTTCAATTTTTGTAGTGATAATATGGTTGCCTTTTTCCCTATTGGCCAGGGCCACGCCTTTTATTGCCCAATTATCGGACTCCGATCCACCGCCGGTAAAATATATTTCCTCAACCGAGGCATTAAGGCCATTGGCTATTCTTTCTCGGGCCAAGTCCACTGCCTTGCGGGCATCCCTTCCAAATATATGGATACTGGAGGGATTGCCAAAGGTTTCGGAAAAATAAGGAAGCATTTCTTCCAATACTTCTTTTTTTACATAGGTCGTGGCGGCATGATCCATATATATCCTCTTGTTCAATACCATCGCTCCTTACATTAATTAGTTATCATAGCAGCAATAAGCTTAAATATAATACATGTATCCATTTTTCTTGTTTATCTTATTATAATCATTTACCATATCCTGTAACGTAATGGTGTCTATAACGTCGTTAATGCTATCCCTTATTTTTTCCCATATGAGCCTGGTAACACAGTATTCAGCCCTTGAACATTCCGTTGTTTCATCCTCAATAACGCATTCTGTAGGTGCCAAAGGCCCTTCCAGGGTTCTTATCACTTCACCCACGGTAATGTTATCAGGAGGATTTGCCAGCATATATCCACCTTGAGCGCCTCTAATGCTCTTAACCAAACCTGCTCTTCTTAGACTTGCTATCAATTGTTCCAAATATGGTTCTGATATTTGTTGCCTTTCAGCGATGTTTTTCAATGCTATTGGTCCTTTGCCATAGTTTATCGCAAGATCGAACATAGCCTTCACACCATAACGGCCCTTAGTGGATAATCTCAACGGACATACACCTCCTTAATCCCGAGTAAATTACTAGGTTTTATTTTAATTTACCATAACAAAGTAGAGTTGTCAATATTACCATGCCCAATTTTTGTGTGCAACTGTCTAATACGGTATAACAATACTTGTTCATATATGTATGTCAATTTTATTTTTTCTAACCAGGGATATTTTAATACCCAAACAAATTTAGAAGGGATGAGCATATTGTTCATCCCTTCGACTTGTATCTTTTTTCCCTGCCCTGATCGCTTGGATAATAATACTTCCTGTTTTCCAATGTTTTTGGCATATATTGCTGCTTAACATAATGATTAGGGTAGTCATGGGGGTATTTATACCCACTGTTACCCAGGGCAGCTGCTCCCGTGTAATGGGTATCCTTTAGATGGTTGGGTACCGGGTAGCTTTTGTTTTTTGATACATCCTCCATAGCACCATCTATTGCCCGAATTACGCTGTTGGACTTGGGCGCCATGGATAGATAAATAATAGCCTGGGCTATGGGTATTCTGGCTTCGGGCATTCCCACACACTCCAGGGCATTCCATGCGGCATGGGCAATCAGCATTGCATTGGGATCCGCCATCCCGATATCCTCAGAGGCATGTATTATTAAACGCCTTACAATAAACCGCTGGTCCTCGCCTGCATAGGTCATCCTTGCATACCAGTACAGTGCGGCATCGGGGTCCGAACCCCGTATACTTTTTATAAAGGCGGAGATTACGTCATAGTGATTATCACCGGAATTGTCATAATTCACTCTTTTTTTCTGGACAGACTGCTCTGCTATATCAATGGATATATGTATAATTCCATCCTCAGACGGTGGGGTAGTTAAAACTGCCAGTTCCAATGCCGTTAGTGCGCATCTGGCATCACCGTTTGACATGTTGACGATGTGGTCTAAAGCTTCGTCTTCCAATTCTATTTTATATGTCCCCAGTCCCCTTTCCTCATCCTTCAAGGCATTATAAATTATATTTTTTATATGCCTATCCTGCAGTTGGGAAAACTGAAATATTATCGAGCGGCTCAGCAAGGGGCCCTTCAGATGAAAAAAGGGGTTTTCTGTAGTTGCCCCTATTAAAATTACAATGCCCTTTTCAACTGATTCCAATAATATATCCTGTTGGGGGCCCCTTTTTAGGGAGTGAATTTCATCTATGAAGAATATTGTTCTTCTTCGGTAGTATTTAAGATTGTTTTCCGCCTCGGTTATTAACTTTTTGATCTCATTAATACCCGCCGTAACAGCATTTATCTTTAAATACTCGGCATTGGTCATATTAGAGATTATATGGGCCAGCGTACTTTTTCCGCTGCCCGGAGGCCCGTAAAAGATTACGGAGGTTAGCCTGTCCGCCTCTATGGCACGGCGCAATAGCTTTCCTGTGCCCACGATATCTTCCTGGCCTACAAAATCCTTTAGGGTTTGGGGCCTCATTCTTTCAGCCAATGGCTTTAAATAGGCATTGTCTATGGATTGGTCGAACAGATCCATGTATATCACT
>JBMNSO010000179.1:0-3582 GCA_050945235.1 Mahellales bacterium | reverse complement strand
ATTTTCAGCAAAGAAACAGTTTATTAGAAAAACACATTTGCGGGATGTCGCATCTTCTATAATACTATCAATTCTTACATCTCTGAATAGTCCGGTATCCTGCAGGTATATGGCTAATTGGGCAGTTTCAATATCCGTTGGGCAGTTGCCCTCGATGGTCAAGGAAGCATTATTAAAGAACATGGATGTTAATACTGTGGAGGGGGGAATACCCCTTTCTATTCTTGATAGTATATCGCTCCATTCGTGTTTATTACCAATAATATTAGATAGGCTGTTCTTTTTTACCTCCAGCTCTGCCAGCTCCTTCGACAACCGGTCAAAATCCTCGTTAATCGTATCATACTGCCCTATTAGTTGTTTTTGGTTGTTATAGTGATTCCTTAATTGCCGCCATTGGATATAGGGCTCATAACCGTGGACAGCTATGATTCCGCATATTCCAATTAATACAATAAAGGTGAATATAGACTTTTCTGTTTTCTTTTCATTGGTCCTTTGGGGAATAAGGTTTATATCATGCATCTTCCACATCCTCCCTTATGGTTGTTCCAATGGCTTTAAAATATAAACCCACAGGCAGGTCCTGGGGGTCCCTTTTGAAAAAGTTGAAATCCGAGAACTCTAAGACCTTAGTTTCAATATCCAGATGTTGATTTATGTATTGGGCTAAACCATCCACATTACCGCCCCCACCGGCAATAAGTATTTTAGGAATCGACGATGTATAGTTCCTGCTGTCATAATAATGAAATACATTGCCGATCTCTAGTATCATACTATTTATTCCCTGATAGTCCGGCATGGTGTCCATGCCGTATTCATGATTTTGCTGTTGTTGCCCCAAAATATCAAGTTTCTCATTGTCGGAAGGGAACATGGTGCTAATGCCAGTGTTCAAACTTTTATTGATATAATAGGTACCTTCGCTGAAAATAACAATATTGGTGGTGTTATACCCTATATCCACAAGGCATATTACATTATTATCCAATGGGTTTATGTGTTCATTGGATATCCAGTTTATCATCTTGGAATAAATATTGACAGATATATCAATATACATGGGTTTCAATCCCGCTTCCTTGGTGGCCATCAAATAGCCCTGTATCAATGCCTTGGGTGCGGCAACCGCCAATACCCTTTGGGTAGTATAACCTTCCTGCTGAGACAGCCCGATTATTTTATAGTCCAGTTGGAAATCTTCCGGTTGGGATGCCATAAACTCGGACATCTCCAATTGTATATTTTCCATTATTTCGCTGTGCTCCAGCATGGGGAAATTGAACTCCCTGGTTATTACCGAAGGGTGGGACAGGCAGATGCTGACCTTCTTTTCCTTGAATCTGAACTCTTTATAACATTGGATGATGGATTGGGAAAATTCCATGGCATCATAAAGGCCGGTTTGGGTTATGGCATTGGAAGGTGTGTCTATGGCTCCCCAATTAACTATTCTGAAATTACTGTCTTGGATGGTATGTACCATCTTGATGGATTTAGTGCCCACATCTAAACCCAGGAGGGACCTTCTCTTCCTTATATTTCTATGTCTTTTGTGGGTTGTTCTTCTCTTTTTTCTCATGGCTACCTCCAATTGTTATAACTCTGACCATGAAATGGTTTTAAAAAGTTCATCCATAGGCGGTCGGATACCTCCACCGGTGTATTGAAAAAAGTTTTCGTAACCCGGTTTCTGTAAAGCATGCCTGACTATGGCCTCGTTATATATTACCTTGTACAACCCGTTGCTGTTATCGTTCGTTAATATATCGCCATTTACTATGACAGCGCCGTGTATTTCCGTCGTACTACCGCTAAACTCCAGATCACCGTCTATACACAGTATGCCATATATCTTCCACACTTTGGAGTGTATCCATACCGGTGTGGTGTTATCCTTGGGCGTAACGAATACAACGGGGTCAAGAGGACTGCCGAATACCTGGTTATTACTACCTTTTCCTTTTATTTCGTATCTTTTTCCTGATTCGGTTACGGTAAAATCGTTAAGCTTTAAATAATTGTCAAAGCCGGAATAGTTCCTGAAGCCGTTGACATAGTCATTAAGCTGACTGTTGCTTAGGTGGCCGTCCTCTACTTCGTATATGTCCAGGGCATTTAGGACATACTGGTCATTGACGCTATTGCAAAATATACGTCCTGAGTTTAACAGATCCACATTGTACTTCCCGGAGTTTCCGTCTTTATGCTTGTTGAAGTAAATACTTCCGCTGGTTAGTATGGCAGCCCTGTCCTTGAGGAGGGGATGGTCATCGTCCATTCCACCACTCTGTCCGGTATCCACCCAGCTAATTTCTATTTTCGCCGACATGGTCCTTGATATTTTATCTATCCTGCCGGTTGAAGTGATGGTATAGGTAGCGGTGTTCCCATCATAACCTTGGGGTGAAACATCAACCTCAATGTCCGGTATGGTTCCGTAGTATTTTTCAAGGGTCGGGGGCTGGCATGGCATGGCCAATTCCAAGGCTTGGAAAAACCCTGATGCATCGAGGTAAGAATTCGAGGTATATAACTCCTCCATTTTAAGGCGTATATATTCTAACTGATGTCGCAGCCCGGCTTCGGCTATATAAAAGGCCGCCATGTAATTTTGCTCCGTGGTGTTCATGGAAAAATTATTTACGGTCATGGATATAATGGACATACCCAGCAATGAAACTACCAATAGTATTATCATTACAATAATAAAGGCCGAGCCCTTTATATTTGCTGGGATCTTATAATCTAACATCCGTGCTACCTTCCCGTAATCATTTTCTTAAAAATACCTCCAGAGTGGTGGAAAACTCTTGACCGCTCCGGGTATCCTCTCCGGTAATGACGACAGTTATTAAACGGCCTTCCTTATTTACCCTAAAGTCTTTAATACCTTCCGCCAAGGGGTTAAAGTTGGAATGGCCGGGGTTGTGATTATGGTCTACCTGCAATGAGGTGCCGGACAGTTGGAACATCTCCTTACCGATGGCCAAACGGTTAGTGGAAACCTGTACACTATCCTCGGCAGCATTTAACAGCTTCTTGTTTATATAGCTGGAGGCAATCCTTATATTTTGCTGCATATCAATGGCTGCGGCATCTCTATTGAAGGTTTTCAGGCCCATAACGTAAATAGAATAACCCACCGTTAGTATAGTTGCTATAAGCGCTGATGCAAAAATCACTTCTAACAATGTCAACCCTGTTTTTCCTTCTATTAATCCCTTCATACCATTAATTCTCCAGTTCCAGGATACTCTGTATAATGGCCTTGGGCCTTGTATCTTCCTTTGCCCCATATACCTCTACCTTTACCCTTGCCATGGAATGGGTTCGGTATATAAAACCACTGTAACGACGTTCATTATCCGGGACAACCGTTATCCTGTCTCCGTTGAAGGACGTGTCATATACTATAATATCTACCTTTGTACCGCCCAAACCGGTATTGAACACTATAGGGTGGTCCTTATTATATTGGGTCATATTTATAAAAACCGCAACACCACTACCCTGTACGGACAGCGGGCCCGTTAAGGACTGGTGGTTTTTGGGTGTTGCCAAACTTAAGGTATATTC
>JBMNSO010000178.1:0-3620 GCA_050945235.1 Mahellales bacterium | reverse complement strand
TTGTTCACTTTCCACCAGCCTGGATATTTCATTATTGCATATAAAGGTTACTATGGAATCCCCATCGCCCTTTAAAAGCATTCTTACGGCCGGTGCAATATCAGCAGCCCTTTGTCTGTCAAATACTGTAGGGGATAAGTCAGGCTGCCTTTTTATCCTTTGTTCTATGGTTTTCACTACGTAATCGGTAACGTATTTCACGTCATCTATTGTGTCTGCGCCAATAAAAATGCCATGGTTCTGGAGAAGTATTATCTGTGGATGCCTGCCGTGCTTGGCGGTGTATCGGTCCAACTCTCTTTTTACCGCCGACACCAGTACATACCCGGGATTGGTGGTGGGGATCCATATAGCCCTATCACCAAACAACCTTTCGGCCTCCTGCCGGCCGTCCCTGCTGCAGGTTAAGCCATTTATAAGGGCGGGATGGGTATGTACCACATATTTATAGTCCAGAACATCGTGGAGGGATGTCTCAACGCTGGGACGTTTGTTATACTCTCCCTTTTCCCGGGCATTCATCAAGTCCGCCAGTACTTGGGCCTCCCTTTCCGTGGGATCCTTTGAATACTCCCTTTCCCACAACAGGCCAAGGAGTTTCCTATTCATCTTAACAAAGCCGTCTTCGGTTATATCGGCCAGAGTTGTACCTGAACCTTTGACATATAGATGGTCGGCAGTTTTATAGGAAGTGTTGCCGCCCCCGGCCAATACAAATTCCGGCTGGGAGCCATAATAATTGGAAATACGCACCAGATCCTGTAAACTCATAATATACCTCTTTTCTATGATTTATTGTAAAACGGTTGTTTGAAAAAAATGATGTCTGCTATGATATCCTTTAATGGACTTTCATCCTAATTAGCCCTTATGGTCACCACCAAAGATTTTGGCATAAATGCTTTTGAAAAGTCAGTGCTAATAGTGTTTGCCATATCTATATTGTATCTATTATTCACCCTTTGTGCAACGATACTATAAAGTGTTTGCGCTAAATTGTTACTACCTCAAACTGCCCTTTTTTTGAGGTAGAACATATTAAAATACTACAATATGAGGGATACTATTATTGTACAGTTTTTTATTGAAGAGCAAAGGAAGGAGATGGGTCAATGCACAAAAACGTAGGGGATATGGATGCATATTTACGCATTGCCGTGGGCTTGTATATGGTAGGGTCAGGTATTCTAAAGGCTTCCAGGGCGAAGATATTCTTAGGATCCATGAAGGTGGCGGAAGGGATAACCCGGTTTTGCCCCATGCTGTATCTAATGAACCTTTCAACTAATAATTCCGAATCCAAACTCATGAAGGTCAAAAAGGATACAACCGTCCAAGCCGACAATTGATATGCTCCATTAAAAGTATATAAAAGGAAGTATACACTTCCTTTTATATAATCTTATATTTAAGCAAAACAATCAAATGATTTAATCTCCATCATTGTCCCGGTCGTTGCTTGTGCATTATTGGTTTTCCTCGTCCTGATCTTCTTTTTGTTCTTCGCCGTTTTGCTCTTGCCCGTCCTCTTCGTCTTCAGGCTGCGGCTTCCTTTTTCTACCGCCAAAAAGCAATACAAGGGCTGCCATCATCAATATAAAGCTGAAGTTCCTAGAAAAATTTTCGTTTACTTCCAGGTCGAAAACCCCCTGAACAACACCAAATAGAACAAGGGCCAAGCCTATACCCAGGATGATTCTTCTCCTTGCCTTATCGCTTATATTCATGCCTTGTCACCTCAAATCTAATCCTTACGGTTAGTTTCCATAAATCATGATATTCCACTTATATTATACAAATGGATAATTAATTATACCAGGAGAAGACCATTTTTGCAAAAACTATGTTTATCCAAATACTTTTCTCATTCTATCGCAATAATACTGGATATTTTCCCATTTGGCGGTCGGCGGTATTCTATGATCGGGGCAGGGTATAAAACCGCCCATTTCAACTAATGGTTTCAGCCGTTCGATTTCATCGTCAATAGCTGCATAGTCCTGGGCAAAGACGTTTTTATTCATACCCCCCACTCCGCGAATCTCTTTGCCATATAATTCTCTCCAAGGTTTTATATTACCATTCCATGTACCTACTTCTATAGGGAACATTGTATTTACTCCATTTTTTACCCAAATGGGAACAAGTGCATCTATTTTACCGTCACAATCTACTGAAGCCAAATTAATACCAAATTTTTTTGCCAAATCAGTAATATGTTTATAATGGGGCCCTACTTTCTTTTCGAACAAACGTGGTGTTACCAGGGGACCGTTTTTAAAGCAAATATCCTCCCAAAAATGTATGAAATCAAATTTTACACCTGAAGAAAGAAGTTTTTCTGTAACCTTATAACTGAGCTGTCCCAAGGTATCAATAATCTCATCTAATAACTCTTCATCATCCACAGAAAGATATGTAACACCTTCAATACCCATCATGTTCCTTATTTGTCCAAATAAACTTCCACAATAGGCACCAATTGGCTCTTCCCTTTTTTGATCATTTTTCTTGAGTTCATTTAGCTTGTCCCAGTCTATCCTATCATCGGAATACTGAAGTCGTGGTTTAAAATGTTCCTCCCAACTCTTTCTGTCTTTTAAAAGATGATCCACCTCGGTAGGTATCGATAGGACACCGGGCTTTTCGAGTTCTACTACACCATAAAAATTAAGTGTCTTTATTTTTCCATCGGGTAGTTCTTCTAATACCCTTCTTTCGAAAGGAGGGTATAACGATGCCAATACATCGGTTTTATCCATAAAAACGGTATAGTAATTGAAATCAAATCCCAGCTTGGTAGCCAGCGCCCTTTCCGCATCACTGCCATCTGTAACACCTATTATTTCTTCCGGTTTTAGGTGACCTTCGGCCACCCACTTTTGTAATGTCTCTTCCAGGAATCCAAAATGCAAGACGGGAAGTCTATCATATTTCTCGTAGTTTAAAACAGCTTTCAATCTTTCTCTATTATTCATTATTAATCCCCCTTGATTGTTATTTGCAAACGGGATAGAGCAAAGCCTGATAGGTTTTATCTTATACACTTTTTTATTCTAGATAAAAAACTTCTTTCAAAAACTCAATGGGTTCATCCTCGGATAAATCAAAACCACCTTCTATCATCTTTGAGGTAATGCTATCCCACTTCTTACAAACTTCGTCATTATCCATATATTTAAATGCTGCTTCGACATCATCGCATTCAAAAACATAAAAAAACTGGTTCCCGTTTTGGAAAATTGAATAATTCCTAATACCTGCCTTGCTGTGGGCTTCTAAAACCTCCGACCATGGGTTTAAATGCATTTTGACATATTCATCCACATATTCGTCTTTAACCTTCCAGGTCCATGCATATCTTTTACTCATTTAGAAGTCTCCTTTACCAAGTTTATTTATGGTTATGTTTATTAAAACATTACTAAATATTAGGCAATACCCTGATTTTGGTTAGCATTAAGTTGCCGAAATCGGGATATCCGTTAATACCGGTTACTTCACCAAACATAAATAAGCCAACAGAGTTTTTACCGGTACTTAATTTCCTCCCTGCAATGATGGATTTCAGCCCTGCACAACCGAAAATAAGGGAATTATCTGAACTGAAGAAATCTGAC
>JBMNSO010000177.1:0-3693 GCA_050945235.1 Mahellales bacterium | reverse complement strand
GTAAAGGGCAAAGGCCTGGATTTTTTAATTGAAAGCATTGCCCTGTTAAAGCAAAGGGGTGTTAATGCCATCTTGCTAATTGCAGGTGATGGCCCCTATAAGGAGACCTTGATCAACTATTGCAAAGATTTAAATGTGTGGAGCAATGTGCGTTTTTTTGGTTATATACACAATATACAGGACTTTTACAATGCCCTGGATATTTTTGTTTTGCCTACACTATCAGAGGGTTTAGGCATATCCATCCTAGAGGCAATGGCTGCGGGGAAACCGGTCATAGCCACAATGGTAGGCGGGGTGCCGGAAATAGTAACTAACCGATACAATGGTATTTTGATCCGTCCGGGGGATTCCAAGGCTATTGCCGATGCATTAATGTATTATATACGTAATCCCCAGGACAAAGGGCTTCACGGAATCCGTGGACAGGATACCATAAAGAATAAATTCACCTGCCATAACATGATAAAACAAACCCAGGACATTTATCTGCAGGTGCTTAATGAACGGAATGATACTTAGGAACCGTTTAATATTTTGATTTGCCATGGTGCCCTGTTATCATGTATTATCATTATATAGGCTATACACCAGAAAGATCCATTAATTAATCTGCGAAAAGAGAAGACAATATAATCAAAGCAATATTATATCAAATAATTAATAAGAAAAGGAGGAAAAAAATTGAATTGGAAATTATTTACGCTGGCCTTTGGCATGCTATTTTTAGCCGAATTGGGTGATAAAACCCAACTGTCGGTTATTACTCTGGTAGCCCAGAATAAACAGCCCCTACCTATTTTTTTGGGCGCTTCGGTGGCGCTAATTGCTGTTACCTTCATAGGTGCCTTCTTTGGTGAAGTGATTACCAGGTATATACCCACATCAATAATACAATTAGTAGCTGGTATATTGTTTGTCGGAATCGGTATCTTTGTATTATGGAATGCCATCCCCGTTGCTTTAAAATATATTATAAAATAAAGGATTGTTTTGTTTCCACGGAAAAAGACAAGATAGTACATTTAAATGCAATATCTTTATTTTATACAAAGATGTAAAATGTTATCATTATAATATACTAGTTACGATAACGTTATATAGGGGGCTGGCTATTGTGAAAGTTGGTGTGCAAAAGGGAAGGGATGAAATTTTCATCGACGCCCGGAATGGTGATAACTTGCTTCAGGTATTGAAATCAGCAAAGATCCATATTCCGTCCGCTTGTAATGGCAAAGGCTTTTGTGGGAAATGCAAGGTCAGGCTCTTAAAGGGCAAAGAAAATATAAATGATATTACTTTAACGGAAATCGATCACTTATCCACCATAGAAAGGGTTTCGGGTTATAGACTGGCATGCTGTGTGATGGTTAAGGGGGATATTGAAATAGAAATCCTGGATACCAATGAAAAGGATGCGGAAATACTGATATCGGGTGCCGACACAGCAGGGATATTAAACCCGATTGTAAAAAAAACATATGTTGAACTTCCCAAGCCTACCGTATCCGATCAAAGGAGTGATATGACCCGGGTAAGGGAAAGCATAAACAGCAATTCTTTAGTTAGCAGGGATATACTTCAATACCTTCCCAAAATATTACGGGATAATGATTTTAACGTAACCATAACCTCCATTGAAGATGATATCGTATCTGTGGAAGCCGGGGACACCAGCAAGTCTATGTATGGCGTTGCTGTGGATATTGGCACCACAACAGTGGTGGGATATTTGATGGATCTTGTAACCGGTGCACAGATGGATGTATATTCAGCTTTAAATGCCCAGAGGCTACATGGGAGTGACGTTATTTCAAGGACGGATTTTACCATTGAGAGCTCAGATGGTTTGTCCATAATGAAGGATCTCATAGTATCTCAAATTAATGATATGATGGATTATTTCAGCAGGAATAATAATATAGACAAAGAACGGATTTATCAGATGGTTGTTGTGGGCAATACTATAATGGTGCATTTGTTCCTAGGGTTACCGGTGGAACATATAGCCGTCTCACCATTTATTCCTGTAATATCCCAAAGGTATAAACTTAAGGCAAAGGATTTGAATATTAAAATCAACAATGAAGGGTATATATACCTCTTACCTTGTGTTGCCGGGTATGTTGGTGCCGACACTATAGGGGCAATTCTTGCCAGTGGGATGGCGGAAGCTGAAGAAATAAGCTTGTTGATAGACATAGGCACGAACGGTGAAATTGCGCTGGGTAACAAGGAGGGGATCCTTGCCTGTTCTACGGCGGCCGGGCCGGCCTTTGAAGGCGCCCACATACGGAATGGCCTGGGAGGAGTGAGGGGTGCCATAAACAAAATCGTGATAGATGGGGATGTTAAATATACCACTATTGGAGGAGCAACTCCAAAGGGTATTTGCGGCTCGGGTATAGTCGATGGTATTTCCCAGATGCTACAATCCAAGGTTTTAGAGCCCTATGGAAGGATAAGGGATAAAGACGAGCTGAAGGAAGAAAATCCAAAGCTGGCTAAGCGTGTTATTGACATAGATGGGAAGGCGGCATTCAAGCTGGCAGAGGATGAAGAAGGGAAAGATATAGTAATCTGTCAAAGGGATATACGGGAAGTACAATTGGCCAAGGGAGCCATATCTGCAGGCATTCAAATTTTATTGAAGGAAAAGGGAATAGACCATGACAGCGTTGGTAAAGTATATCTTGCAGGAGGCTTTGGCAATTATATAGATTATCGTAATGGCTGCAATATAGGGCTGATACCAAAACAGTTTATGGGCAAGATACTACCCATTGGCAATGGGGCGGGTGCAGGTGCCAAAATGGCATTGTTATCTGAAGAATATATGGACAAAGCGACAAGAATAAATGATATGATGAAATACATCGAGCTGTCAACACGGCCGGATTTCCAGGAGATTTTTGTAGATTGTCTGATATTTTGAAATAGTACTGCAGTCTTGATTAAGACTGCAGTACTATTTTTATAGCATTGTCAATACATTGGAGGATTTTTTCTTCTTCCGACGAATAATATCGTTTGAGAAGAGGAGGTTATGCTTTGTGACAAAACAAGAAAAAAACATAGATATAAAAACAAAGAAAATATCTGCTGCAGCTTTCAAAACATCCCTTGCCAAGGGTATGAATCTAATAGGTAAAAATGACACTTCTATTCAGGCAAAATTGATAAAAATGTTTGTAATTATAGTCGTCATCATGGCCGGAGTATCCTTGGCTACTTTTATTTATTTTAATCGTGCAACAGATACTTATGATGAAATGATGGAAAATATTATCATTGCCAACAATATTATAGATGATAATAAACAGGTAACAAAAGAAGTGCAGGACTATATGTTTAAACCTGAACCGGCAGTAAAAAAGCAAATTGAAGACCTTAATGGAATAATCGACAATAATATATTGGTTTTACAGGGAAGGATAACCGATGAAGAGACCTTAGCTGCCCTGGATGGTGTCTATAGATTAAATAATACATACAAAAACAATACAAATGAGATAGTTGCATTTATAGATAATAAACAACTGACAGAAGCAATTGACATACTGGATGATTTGAAGAAGATAAACGGATTTATCGAAGACGAAGGGAAAAGGCTCATTACCCATCAATTGCGATTTAGTAGTGTTGTTAGACAACAAATGAAAACCCAGCAGACCATAATGGCTGTACTGGTTT
>JBMNSO010000176.1:0-3730 GCA_050945235.1 Mahellales bacterium | reverse complement strand
ACAGTTTTTATAAAAAAATATGTATTTATTATGTATGGGCTACAGTATTGGATATTACAAGCCCATAACACCTAGCATCTTAAAGATTATCTAGTATTTTTTCCCCAATTCCCTAGGCTGGTCAATTTCCGTTAAGGTGCCATCGGCTTCTCGCCGTGCCGCCTCTTTAAGTATGGCTTTTGTCGCTGTAGCGCCGAACCTTTCAGTACCTACAGCCCTCACAGATAAGGCATCATCCAGAGTTCTAACCCCTACTGCGGCCTTTATCCGTACCTTTTCGCTGCAAGTATCCCTCATTAGCTTTAAATCCGATATTGTAGCACCTCCGGGTGCAAATCCGGTTGACGTTTTTACGAAGTCGGCCCCGGCCCTTTCGCAGATTCTGCAAGCTATTTCCTTAAGTTCATCTGTCAGGTAGGCATTTTCCAAAATCACCTTTACTATTACACCTTTTTCATGGGCAACATCCACTACTGCCTTTATATCCCTTTCCACATAATCAAATTCCCTGGACAAGAGTCTACCGATATTTAGCACCATATCCAGCTCTACCGCACCATCCTTGATGGCTTTTTCAGCTTCAAAGACTTTAACCTCCGTAACATGGGCACCATGGGGAAACCCAATTACTGTAGTCACGAGGACGTCTGTTGCTCTGAGTTCTTCCCGGGCAATTTCCACATCACAGGGCTTAACACAAACCGAAGCCACATCGTACTCCTTAGCAAGCCTGCAACCTTCTATTACCTGTTCCCTTGTAAGATGAGGCCTCAGTAAGGAATGGTCTATCATCTTTGCTATCTCTCTTGTAGTAAGCCTGTTGTTATCCTTCAAATCTGTCAAACTATCATTCTCCTTTGTAACTATTGCTACTGAACGGCTGGCACCAATCCTTGTTGCTCCAACTTCCAATAATGCTAATGCTCTGCTGTAGGTTTTTATACCTCCATCAGCTTTTATGCCTATTTCCGGACCGACTGCTTTTCTTGCCAGCTTGATGTCCTCAAGTTTTACACCACCTGAGCTGGCACCGGCTGATATTTTCAAAAAATCTACCCCTGCCATTTTTGCCGTAATACAGGCCTTTACTTTTTCTTCATCGGTTAAAAACTCCGTTTGTATTATCGCTTTAACTTTTGCCCTGCCCTTTACGGCAGCTATCACTTCTTCAATATCCCTTTTTACTCCTTCGCAATCCCCAGTCTTAATCATTCCTACATTTAATGCAAGATCGAGCTCATTCACTCCATTTTCAACGGCTTCCACCGCTTGGGCAACCCTTATCCTTGTTGTTGATGCCCCCAATGGAAAATCTATCGCAGTACATACCTTAACCGGGCTCTTCGCAAGATACTTTGAAGCTGCTGCTACATAACAAGGCGATACACAAACATTGGCGAATCCATAATCCATTGCCTCTTGGCATAATTTTTCCACCATTTCAATGGAGGCATCCGGTCTTATTAGAGAGTGCTCTATCTTTGAAGCAAGGCTGAAATCGTGTTCCCTTCCCTTGCTTACCAGTAAGTCTGTTTTTACTTTATTAAAAACCTCATCGGTTATTTGTTGAACAAGTTTATCTATATCCAAACACATCACCGTCTTCCCTTATTATGTGAATAAAACCCATTATCTAAGAACTGTCCCCAAGGGATTTATCTGTACTATTAATTCTTCCTGCCAGTAATACTATTTGTCACCACTGGCATTCATATTAGGCAGGATACCCTCAACATCATCATGAGGCCTTGGTATAACGTGTACTGATATAAGTTCCCCTACCCTTTTTGCAGCAGCAGCTCCTGCTTCAGTTGCAGCCTTTACAGCACCCACATCACCCCTTACCATAACTGTAACCAGTCCGCTGCCTATCCTTTCTTTGCCTATTAGCTTCACATTGGCCGCCTTGACCATTGCATCCGCGGCTTCGATGGCCCCTACCAAGCCCTTTGTCTCTACCATGCCTAGTGCTTGCTTCTCCATTGTCTTCCCCCTTTCCTTTTATTAGTTTTTTTAAGGATACTGTTTATACTTTATATTTTCCTAACTATCCTTACCCATTTATCTTTTTCGTCTGCTGCTTACGTATACTATAAGCAGGACAAACAGGACTATACCAAAACCCATCCATTTACCGGCATCTCCCCATCCCAGGGCTACTAAAAGATTTGTAAGGGTCTGAAGGAATATTGCTCCTAGAATTACTCCTATGTAATTTCCTTCGCCTCCGGCAAGGGGTACTCCTCCAACCACCACAGCAGCTATGCTAGGCATAACGTAATTTGAACCCATATCCTTAAAGGCTGTACCCATATTGCCGATTAATAAAAGGCCAATGAGACTTGATAATAAACCACTTATGATAAAAGCGAAACATCTTACCTTTCTTACGTTTACACCGCTTAAATAAGCCGTTCTTTCATTGGTGCCCACACCGAACAGTATATATCCCCATTTTGTTTTTTGCATTATTATTACTACTAATACAGTAGCAATCAGTAATATGAATACTATATTGGGGATTATACCTGTTGATTTTGCCGCGATGTCCCTCAAAATTGGCGAAGGTCTGCCGGTTATATTTGAACCTGCGGTATACACATTTATTATTCCTTGCAATATATTAGACATTGCCAACGTAACAACGAGAGGAGGCAGTTTCAGGTACGAGGTCAGCATGCCGTTCCCAAAACCCACTGCTATACCTATTGCAATTGCAATCAATACCGCAAGCCATAAATTTTCATTGCTTCCATCCATTATACTTGCTGTCAATACCGCTGTAATCGTAGCCGTATAACCTACGGACAGGTCTAACCCGCTGCCCCCTGATGCTATTACAATCATTTGGCACAAGCCAAATAGAGCGATGAAGGACGCCAGCTTTATCGTAAGGAGTATTTGTTCAAGACTAAGAAAATTGGATACAACTATTTCACCTAGAATGAAAATTATAATTATTAATAAAGCGGCAATGAATAATCTTTTGTATTGAATATAAGTTTGAATGAGGCCACCCCTTTGTCTTGTTATTATTGTATTCATGTTATCTGATCTCCTTTAACCATGGCTCTTTTATTGTATAGGGTGTATACCAACGAACCGGCCAAGGATATAATTATTATTATTCCTCCTACAAGGGTCTGATAAGCATTAGGAATATCGGCAAAAAAGATAATTTTATTTACAAAGCTTAGTATTAAAGCTCCTACCAAAGCAAAATATACACTGCCCCGCCCGCCGGTTAAAGCAATACCGCCAACCACTGCCGCAGCTATGGCCCTTAAGGTAAGAGGGTCACCCATCCTCGCATCCCCGGATTGGTTCTGCCCTGCAAAATATAAGGCCGCCATGAAAATGAACATTGAATTTATAATACATGCCGTCATTTGAACTTTTGACGTATTTATACCACTTTCATAGGCACTATCACTATTACTTCCTACAGCATAAATATATCTGCCGGTTTTTGTTTTGCTTATTATATACCAAAGGAAACAACCTATTATTAGTATTATTAAAGCTGGGGGCACATACTCGCCAAAGGCCCTTAAATTATCAGGTACACCCTCAACAGCGCCAAAATTATAAAAGCCTTTAAACCATTCAACAACTTCACCCCCAGGCGTAGGCCTTATAAATAAAGCAATACCTAGCCATATATACGAGGTGGCATAGGTTACAACGACCGGGGGTATCCTCAGGTAACCTATACCTATTCCATTTATCA
>JBMNSO010000175.1:0-3757 GCA_050945235.1 Mahellales bacterium | reverse complement strand
CAACCACGAAACCTACAAAAAATGTAATGCATTCAGTACTAAAATGTATGGAGGAGGATTACGGCAATCCTTCCTCTCTCCACGCCATGGGCTTGGCAGCAGAAAGAATACTAAAAAACAGCCGTGAAACAATTGCCCGGGCCCTTAATTGCAGTCCCCAGGAAGTAGTATTTACCTCCGGGGGTACGGAGGCAAATAATCTTGCAATAATGGGTGTGGTTTCTTTAAGCAGGAATAAAAACAGTAACCTGATTACTACTTCCATTGAGCATCCGTCGGTATTGAATGTTTTTAACAGGCTGGAAGAAATGGGATCAAAGGTATCTTTTTTGACTGTTGATCATAGGGGCATGATAGACTTAGAACTCCTCAGGGAGGCTATTGACAAGGATACCAGCCTGGTAAGCATCATGCATGTAAACAATGAAACCGGCAGCATACAGCCCATAGAAGAAATAGGCAGGATTATTAAAGAAAATTCACCCCATACCATATTCCATATTGATGGAGTACAGGCCTTTGGGAAACTGGATATAGACCTTAAGAATATGCCCTATATTGATCTTTTTTCCGTTAGTGCCCATAAAATCCACGGACCCAAGGGTATTGGCGCTTTATACATAAAGAATAAAACCAAGCTGGCCGGTATGATGATGGGCGGTGGGCAGGAGTATAACATACGCCCGGGTACCGAGAACATGCCGGGGATTGCGGGGTTTGCCCAGGCTGTGATTGATATGGCTTCTTTTAAAAAAGAAAATCCCCGTAAACTGTATATATTGAAGGAAAGACTCGCAAGGGGTATTTTGAGGGAAATAGATAATTGTCATTTAAATGGACCCCCTTTGGAAGAGGGTGCACCCCATATTGTCAATATTTCCTTTGATGATATAAAAGGCGAGGTTTTGGTTCATGCCCTGGAAAAGCACGGTATTTTCGTCAGCACCGGCGCGGCATGTTCCTCCAGGAGGACACGGATCAGTCATGTGCTCCACGCCATGGGACTTAGCAATAACCAGGCCGTAGGTGCCATAAGGTTTAGTTTATCATATTGTAATGAGGCCGAGGAAATAGACTATACCATAAGTATTCTCAAGCAATTGGTAGGACAATTAAGGAAATATGTTAGGAGGTAGATCCTTTGGAAAAACTGATTCTTGTCCGCTATGGAGAAATCCATCTCAAAGGCCTTAACCGGCCCTTTTTTGAGAAAAAGCTGGTGGACAATATAAAGACCGTCCTAGGAAGTAGCGACGGGATAGAGGTAACGAGGGCCCAGGGTCGGATATTTGTATCAGGTATAGATAATATTGATCGTGCCTTGGACAGCCTTTCCAGAGTGTTTGGAATTGTATCTGTTAGCCCCGTTTTTGTTACCGAGAAAAATATGGACGATATATTAAGGACATGTGTGGAGGTTTTTAAAAACTCCATGGACGGTTCTATAAAAACCTTTAAGGTAGAGGCCAGGAGGGCAGATAAAAACTTTCCCCTCAAATCCCCCCAGATCAGCAGGGAATCGGGAGCTGCCGTCCTGCGGAACATACCGGGTATTAAAGTAGACGTACATAACCCCGATAAAACCCTCCACGTGGAGGTGCGGGACAAAGCATATATCTATACGGATGTATACCCGGGGCCGGGCGGTATGCCGGTAGGGGCAAACGGCAAGGTGGTTTTACTGCTCTCCGGTGGGATAGACAGTCCTGTGGCCGGATGGATGGTTGCAAAAAGGGGTGTTAAGCCAGAAGCAGTGCACTTTCACAGTTTTCCCTTTACCAGTGAAAGGGCCAAGGAAAAGGTTATTGATTTGTGCAGGATACTCACGGGATACATAGGGGATATGAACCTGCATATTGTACCCTTTACAGCAATACAGCAGGAGATATACGAAAAATGTCCCGATAGCCAAATTACCGTGCTGATGAGACGTGCAATGATGAAGATCGCCGAACAAATAGCCTTGGACACAGGTGCGGGTGCCCTGGTAACGGGTGAGAGCATAGGGCAGGTAGCCAGCCAGACCATTGAAAGCCTCCATGTGACCAACTCGGCAGTAAATATTCCGGTGCTTAGGCCATTGATCGGTTTCGACAAGGTAGAAATCATGGACAGGGCAAAGGATATCGGTACCTACCAGACCTCTATCCTGCCATACGAGGATTGCTGCACTGTATTCGTACCAAAACATCCCGTTACCAAGCCTAAGCTTGAGCATATTGAAAACTCGGAAAAGGGATTGGATATAGACAAGCTGATAAAGGAGGCCATACAAGGCAAGGAATTAATGGTAATCAAACCAAGGGATTAAAATAAACACTTTTTTGCTTAATATCAACGCACTATAAATTTGAACATTTTGATCTGTATATAGATTATAAGGCATATAAGGATATAGGCGGATGGGAGGTACTTGATGATAAAGGGAAAGGATAGTTTAAGGAGTATACTAAACAGGATAGACGGTCGGGGCTATAAGGCATATAAGGACATAGCCGGGCACTATAAATTTGAAAACTTCACCCTGTATATTGATTATGTCCAGGGTGATCCCTTTGCCGCGCCTTCCCGGATAAGAATAAGGGTACCCCATAAAATTGCCGGTTTCGCAGAGGATTTATATAATAATGATATACGGAAAACGGCTCTGGAAGATTATCTTACCAGGCAAGTATACAAACAGATAGGGATGATATGTAAAAATAACAGGGGCACCGGTAAAAGCGGGAGGATATCCGTCCAAAGGTGCGGGCAGGAGATATTAAAGAGAACTTCAGTGGTAATAGCCCCCGACTTTATTGAAGCCAGGCTAACCATCGGCCTGCCCGCGGCAGGCAGGACAATTCTGGCACGCCAAGCCGAAGAAATGCTGTTTGACGAACTACCTGAAATAATAGAAAGATCCATCCATTATAATAACCTGGATAAGCACCGGGTACAAAACCACGTTTTGGTATGCGAGGACCAGCATCATTTACGGCAACAACTGGAGGAATACAACCTGGTTTCCTTTATAGCCAACGGTTCAATATTACCTAGGGAAAGCGGGGTTAGCGACAAACCCCTGAGGGATAATGTGAAAAAGTTTGTAAGCCCCCCCTCCCTGGAAATAGAGATTTCCCTGCCCAATAGGGGAGCGATCAGAGGAATGGGGATACCCAAAGGGGTGACATTAATAGTGGGTGGCGGTTACCATGGGAAATCTACCCTGCTCAGGGCTATAGAAAGGGGCGTTTACAACCATATACCCGGAGACGGCCGGGAATATATCGCTACTGTCCCAAGCGGAGTCAAGGTGCGGGCAGAGGACGGCCGGAGAATCGAGCAGGTGGATATCAGCCCCTTTATTTCCAACTTGCCCAACAACGAGGATACCTCCAAATTTTCCACCGACAATGCCAGTGGTAGTACCTCCCAGGCTGCCAATATTATGGAAGCCCTGGAAGTGGAATCAAAGTTATTATTATTGGATGAGGACACCAGCGCAACAAACTTTATGATAAGGGATGCAAGAATGCAGAAACTGGTGCGGGATGACAAGGAACCCATTACGCCCTTTATAGACAGGATAAGGCAGATATACGAGAAGCTTGGTGTTTCCACCATCCTGGTATTGGGAGGTTCAGGAGACTATTTTGATGTGGCCGACAGGGTCATAATGATGGACAACTATGTACCTAGGGATGTAACATTACTGGCTAAGGAAATTACCCAACAAATTCCCGTTTTAAGACAGGTACAGACCCAAGGTCACGAT
>JBMNSO010000174.1:0-3778 GCA_050945235.1 Mahellales bacterium | reverse complement strand
TTATGATGTTTGATTTTTTGATAGGCCATTGTTATAATTTAGTTGCTGTTTATGTTAAAGGGAATTTTTATTCGGAAGGGGAGTAATATAGTGGCATATAAATTAATTGCCATAGACCTAGACGGTACATTATTGGATGGCAATATGGAAATCAGCCGCCGTAACAAAGAGGCCATCAAGAAGGCTTCAAAGAAAGGTGTAAGAGTTACCCTATGTTCTGGCAGGCCCTTTGACATGGTCAAGGGATATGCAGAAGAACTGGAACTTAAGATCCCCTTCATAACCAATAATGGTGCCATGATAGTTACTACCCATGACCATAAAGTGGTATATAAAAGGGAGATGGAATATGAAATAATAAAGCCTTTATTGGGTTATGCACATCAGCGTAATATTAAAATGTTTGCCTTTGTAGATGATGTCATGTATACCAACATACCTCCCGATGGCCAAGAGATTGAAGTATGGAAAAGGTATGGCCAAAAGTTCGTATATATGAACGAATTTTACCATTATATCAATGAAAATTTAATTAAGCTGATGTATGTTGGTGAGTATAATGAATTAAAGGGTTATATGAAAGACCTTGAAGGATACTGCCGGAACAGGTTTATGCAGTATTTGGTGGTGGGCAGGTATCTGGAATTTGTTCCGATTGACGTTAACAAGGGTAGTGCCGTTAAGTATTTGGCTTCCTACTATGGGATTCGGGCATCCGAAGTGATGGCCATTGGCGATGAAGAAAATGATATACCCATGCTGAGATATGCTGGGTTGGGCGTCGCAATGGGAAATGCATATCCACACATAAAGGAAGTGGCTGACTTTATTACCGATACCAATGATGCCCATGGAGTGGCAAAATCCATAGAAAAATTTGTACTGGGCGGTTAATTACTGCCCCTACGATTGTTAAAATAATATAGATGTGGGGTAATATTGCTTGTAGGTCGGGGTGCATGCTTTATTCGCAATGAGTCTTCATAGAAATATTTAGCAAGAGTTGATATTAACAAAAAGTTAATAATTATGTAAAACAATTTAAACATGTTATACGTCTAAATAATACAAATATTTATAATAATAGTAAAAAAGCTGTTTGGAGGTATTAACATGAAGGGATTGTCAGGTTCAGAACTGGGTAGGAGTATAGGCGGAATAATAATATCAATTCTTCTTACTTTGGGTATACTGTTTCCCGTGATATTCATGGATGTACTAACCAAATATTTTAATATATAGTAATGGCTGATAATATAAGTGCAAAGGGGCCAGGACATGTATCCTTTTATAGATGTCTTGGCCCCTTTGCAGTATGGTGTTCTATTCAATTAACCTTATGGCTCCTCTACACCTTCGTTGCCAATGGCGTTTCATATTACTCACCAGAAAGTTGCTTTTTGGAGACATATGGGCAAATTGGTCATTGCTAATCATGACGCCAAGATGGGTTATAACATCACTGCCCACAGCGAAATATACTAAATCCAATGGCTGAAGTTCGTCGAGCCTGATGTATTTGCCTCCTAGATTCATAATCCCCCTAATTAATCTATAAGGATCCTTGCGGTACCAGTGCTTCTCTATGGTGCAACCATCATCGCAGGGCATATCAATACCGAATTCCTTATAAAACAGCGCAACAAACCCAAGACAGTCCAATCCTTTCTCCAAATCCCGACCATTGTGGACAAACCGTGCATTTTTAAACTTATCTAATATCTCTTTTATTTTGGTGATATTTATTTTTTCCGACATACCAGTCCTCCATAAATATTTAGTTATTAGTTTAGAAATCACCTTTACCATTATATGCTTTTATTTCCACTGGGTTACAATTAAAAAAATATGATATTTACATAAAATAAAAAGGAAAAAGAATATATATGGCGAATAATTAACTAATCAAATTGAATTCCGTACCGCCCGGAGGATACCAATGAAGAAAAAATTAATAATAATGCTGTTAGTTTTGATAATACTGGCAACTGTCTATACTGGATGTACATATAAAACCACGAATGATACGGACTCACAAATGTCCATTGGAGGAGAAGAAATACCTCCTCCACTCCCGGGTGGTGACTCAGAACATAGTGCAGAGTTGGCTTATTCCGAAAACAGCGATAAGAACACATTGCCCGAATCCGTAGTATATAGAATGAAAATTGCATATCATCCTAACATTAGTCACATTACTTCTTTAGCAAGCTGTATTATGTATTATCAGCCGGAGCTAACCTATCCACAAGTGCTCATGTATGCAAGACCTACAAGATTTTATTATGATGAAAAGGGCAGGGGATACAATATGGGTCCAGCCCCTTTGGTATTCTCTATGTTGGATATGATAAAGAACTCGAATTTTCATCCTACCATAGGATACACGGGAATACCTACCGAAGGCACCAGAGTATTTGAAAACAATATGTTTGGTGATGGTAGCCTGCCAAAGGCGTATAAAGATGTCCAGCAATTATTTGAAACAATAAAAGTGAATGTTATAGCCAACATTCCTGTTATAGCCCAGGTCGATCTTAAAAGGTTGGGTTTTACAGATAAACCATGTCACGATTTTGTAATTATTACCGGTTATGATGAAGAACATGTATATGTTTATTTTACTTGGAAGATGGACGCTGAGCCTACCAAGGTTGTTTTAAATGACTTTATGGAAGCCTGGTCTGTTGTAGATGATACAGCAGCCTTTAGCACCAATTTCTTGTTATGTCCGGATTGTTGTGGTGATCTACCAAACATTGATTCAATGGATGGTATCTTTATAGAGGATGCTGTGCAAGCTCCGGATAATATAGAAAAGTTTATTAACTATATAAATGCTACCCAGCATATAACGCCAATGGTAGGCGAATCGGGACAGCAAATGGCCCATGCCGCCTCCATCTATTATGAGAAAGGTGGCCGGGATGATATTTCACAATTATATAGCAGTGCAATGGAGATTTACAGCGAAATGGACGATAGTATGGATATTCAACAGTTTTTAGAATTATGCCAACAGATAAAAAAGATATATGGTCAAATAGCATTGCTTATAAATAAGGATTAACAAAGTGAGAAGTGCAATATTGTTTTATTAAGGGATAATCATTGGTTGTGGAACATATGATATTGACAAAGGAATTCATTAGTATTATTATTTATTTATAAAAAATCAAACAGAGGGGATAATAAATGCAAATGGGAATGTTCCCCCTTTCTTAATTATATTTGGTCCTTTAAGAAAAATCACAAAAAATTATTATACGTTAGAATTCTAAGCTATCGATAATTATTACTGTTTCAAGCGTAAGGGCTGAAGGATTTATACATAGCCCAAGAATGGTACAAATAAAAAATATAATCCTAAAAGCATTATTCGTCTAAAGCCGAGTTGTATTTTTTAAAGAAACATCCATCAGTTTTACAAGAGAATAATTTATTATGGTTTAAAGCTTCCATCGGTAATTATTGCAGCTAAGGCTGTAATTTAATTACATAAAAAAGAAAAGGAGGTATTTAGATGTTGAGAAACAAAAAAGCGATAGCCATACTAACATTGATACTGGCTATGGTACTGGTGATTTCACTGACAGGCTGTAATCAGCAGGGAGCAGCCCCTGAAGAGCCGGCCTCCCCATCGGAGCCGGAAACACCATCAGGATCGGAAACCCCGGGTGAGGCAGAAGCCCCGGCGGATGATAAGATTATCATAGGCTTTAACCAGGGTTCATCAACGGTTGACTTTTTGAAGAAGGTAGGAGACAACATAGCAGAG
>JBMNSO010000173.1:0-3851 GCA_050945235.1 Mahellales bacterium | reverse complement strand
CTTGGGCCTGACTTTCCCGGGTCATTAATCCCTTATCTTCCTTTAAAATCCTTTCAATCTGCCCCTTTATGGAGGATATATCCACTTGCCGGCTGCCCTGTACATTGTTTACCATGGACCTTAGGGTGTCGTTGCCCGCAAGCAAAGCATCCACTACATTTGCATCGGCCTTTATTCGGCCGTCCCTCATACGACTTAGGAGGTTTTCCATGGAATGGGACAGCTCGGATATGTTCTTTAAACCGAAAAAACCCGCCGTTCCCTTTATGCTGTGGACCGCCCTGAAAACTTCATTCAGGGTATCCCCGTCGGTATCCCCGGCCTCAATGCCCAGCAGGCCTTCTTCTATCCGTTGTATGTGCTCTGTCGATTCTTCTATAAAATCCTTTAAAAACTCTTCGTTTTTCAGCATATTTTTGCTCCCGTTGTTCCAACCAAATTTTTGTTGACAGCTTAATTCTTTTATTACCACCATATTTCGCGGCTAAACAACAAAAATTTAAAAAGGGAATATTGGCGCAAAAAAAAGACCAGGCTGTCCGTAAATGACAACCCGGTCAAAATTTTGTTCCACCCGCCGCCTGCTTAACACCCATAGGTTATTAGCCGGCCCGGGTATGGGAATTGATCAACATGTTCAAATCCGAAATATTCTTGTGCAGCTGGATTATTTTATTCACAAGTTCCTCGGTGTTTTCCGATTCTTCCCCTACACTCCTATGTCGCTCCAGCTTCTGCATGGCCACATAAAACTCGTATTTCAATTGGTCTATATTTTCACTCAGCCGCTTTAGCTGCTCTACCGATTTTAACAACCCTTCATTGGTACGACTGACCTTACATCCGTGTATATCACAGGCCTGTCCCATGGCAGGCGCTTCGACATCCAGGCCCAGCTCTTCCCTTAGCAAAGAGGCCAGGGTGTCTATGGCCCCCTGCTCGCCATGGACCAGGAACACCTTTTGGGGCTTGTGCTTCATGTTGCCTATCCAGTTTATAAGATCTCTTTGGTCGGCATGGGCGGAAAAACCCTCCAGGGAGTGTATCTCGGCCCGGACCATGATCTCTTCGCCGTATATCTTGACAGATGGGGCACCGTCCTTAATTACCCTGCCCAGGGTGCCTTGGGCCTGGTAGCCCACAAACACGACGCTGCTGTTTTCCCGCCATAGGTTATGCTTCAAATGGTGCTTAATACGCCCGGCATCGCACATACCGCTGGCAGAGATAATTATCTTACTGCTGGGGTCCTCGTTTAGGGCCTTGGACTCCTCCACCGTCTTAATAAGTTTAAGCTTGGGAAACTCCAGAGGATTATCACCCTTTAGGATAAAATCCCTGGCCTCGGCGTCAAAACAGTCGCTGTGTTTTTTGAATATATTGGTGGCGGAGACCGCCAGAGGACTGTCGATATACACCGGTATGGACAAAAACTCGTCCACCTCGGCCTTCTCAAAAAGATCGTAATACTTGTTAAGCTCGTATATTATCTCCTGGGTGCGGCCCACCGCAAAGGATGGTATCACCACCGTCCCGCCCCGGCGGCAGGTATTGTTTATGATGCTTATAAACCGTTTCATGTCGGTGGCGTGGTTTTCATGGAGCCGGTCGCCGTAGGTGCTTTCCATAATTACATAATCAGCGCTGTCTATCACCTCCGGGTTCCTTAAAATAGGTCGGTCATGGCTGCCCAGGTCGCCGGAGAACACCAGCTTGGTAGTCTTATCTTCTTCTTTTATCCACAGCTCGATGATGGCCGAGCCCAGCACATGCCCGGCATCGGCAAACCTTACCGTCACCCGATCGTTAAGGTTGATTATCTGGCCGTATAGCACCGGTTGTATATACTTTAAGGCCCCCTCGGCATCCCTTACCGTATACAAAGGCTGCTGGGGCGGAAGGCCGGCCCGTTTATTCTTACGGGTTTTCCACTGGGCCTCCATTTCCTGTATATGCCCGCTGTCCCTCAGCATTATATCCAATAAATCGGCAGTGGCATTGGTACACACTATCCTTCCCTTAAACCCGTCCTTAACCAGCTTGGGTATTCTGCCGGAATGGTCTATATGGGCGTGGGTGAGCAGTACAAAATCTATTTCCGATGGGTTGAATCCAAAGGATTGGTAGTTAAGCTCTTCCAGCACCTTGGGTCCCTGAAACAGACCGCAGTCCACCAACAGCTTGAAGCCATCGGTCTGTATAAGGGCACAGGACCCGGTAACCTCCCTGGCCGCACCTAGAAATGTCAAGTTCATGGATATAACCTCTCCCCCTGTTTTTTTATTCGGTAGCGTAATTATCGAAATATCCCTGTATAAGCACTATGGGCGTACCCTTATCACCGCTGCCGCTGGTTAAGTCGCACAGGCTGCCCAAAAGGTCGGTCAGCTGCCTGGGTGTAGTACCCAGGGACTCCGGCCCGCCTGCCATGTCCTTCTTCTTTTGTCTTATACATTCTTTCATGGCCTGGCTGGCACCGTCGCCCTCCATTGCCACCAACTGGTTATCGGCAATATACTTCAGCTTCAGTTCGTTGGGCGTGCCCTCAAGGCCGGATGTGTAGGCAGGGGATACCACCGGATCGGCCAGTTCCCAAATCTTGCCCACCGGGTCTTTGAAGGCGCCGTCGCCGTATATCATCACCTCAACATGCCTGCCGGTGAGTTCCTTTATCCCTTTTTGGATGCTGTCCACATATACCTGGCCGTCCCTGGGGAAAAGCTTCAGTTTCTCCTCGGTGGCCATATTGGAACCCAAAAGGCCGAACCGGCTGTTATATCCCCTCTGGCCCTTGGGTGTTGTACAAATATCATCAAGGCCGTAGACCATCTTGGCCCCTGCTTTTTTCAGCCTTTTCTTGGTCCTATGCCTGTTATGGATATCGCATACCAGCACCTTGTCGGTGAACTTCAATATAGCCCTTGGGTCATTGGCCAGGTAAACGGAGATATTGTCATTAATACCTAAAGCCTTGTACATGGATATATAGTCTATACCGGTAAATTTGTGCTTCACCACCGGCCCGAAATATTTCCTGTAATCCTCTTCGCTTAATACATCGGTGTATGGGTTTATACCCAGATCGTCCAGCATATCCGGGTCCATAAGATGGTTGCCCACCTCATCGGCGGGGTAACTGAGGAGTAAATGTACCCTGCCGCATCCCCGGGCTATACCTTTTAGTATTAAGGCAAACCTGTTTCTGCTTAAGATGGGGAACACCACCCCCACCTCGTCACCGAATTTTGATTTTACTTCGTCGGCGACATCGTCCACCGTTACATAGTTGCCCTGGGCCCTTGCCACCAATGACTCGGTTATACCTATAACATCGCCGTCCCTTAACTCATAACCTTCCTCTTCCCAGGACGCCTTAAGGGTGTCTATTACTATGTTAACCAGATCATCTCCCTGTTTTATAATGGGTGCCCGTATACCACGGACCAAGGTTCCTGTCCTTCGCATTCCTTTGCCCCCTACTCAAAGATTCTTGTCTTAAAAATCTACCCGATATATTATACCATAGGGTGCAATAAATCTCATAAAAAAATACAACTATATTAAACCCATAAAGTTCACCCATCTGTTCATGCTTTGCATTAACAAAAGGCTCAAACTCAATAAACTCAAGGGCTGGGCGGGTTAATGAAGTGCTTTAACCCTCAAAAATAAAATCCTGCAAACTGCAGGATTTTTATTTTAAGGTACTATGTAAACCGAATTTTAATGGTTTTTATCAGCTAAATATTATTGAGCGTAGCCACTCAACACTGTTTTTTATATTTTCGTCAGTACCCTTGCACTCGATGGAGGCTTCACCGTAAGCGTCCAATAAGTGGGTGTATAGAAAT
>JBMNSO010000172.1:0-3852 GCA_050945235.1 Mahellales bacterium | reverse complement strand
TATATCGGTTAATAATAATGAAGAAACAAAACAAGAGGCAGACAATTATATAAGAAGGGAAAGAAAATCCAGTTTTCTGTCCAGGAGTTTTTTGGTGGAAAACATAAAGAATGAAGAAGTAACGGCTAAATTTGAAAACGGGGTCCTTTCGATAGTGCTACCTAAGGATGATAAGAGTATAGGAAAAGACAAAAGAATAGATATAGCATAATATATAGCATAAGATACGGCATAATATAATATTTCAGCTAATATAACGGACACCTATGGAGGTGTCCGTTATATTTTAAACAATACCCACCTGCCGGTGGATATTTCGTATTTTATTTCATACACCAGGGTCTCATTATTTATACATACAAAGCATTTTCTTATATTGCCGGCGGTCCTTTCGTCGTATTGTTTCATAATTCTGCCTATGGGTACTGCTTTGCCATCCACCCTAAATCTAAGGGGTTTCATGTTGCCGCTGCTATAAAATACCGCGATTACGTCTATGGGTTTATTAATCACTTTCATTTTCAGGCCCCCTTATTAAAGTATGCTGCCCATGACGGGATAGTCTTCAACACCTAGTCCCCCCGCCATGGATGGCATACCTGAGTGCAAATATGCAGCTCTAAAAATTGAGTGGCTACCGTATTTTTTTCTTATAACATCCACCGCCTTATCCAGGGATGAGGATACTGCCCTTGTTTTTATGTCATCGAAAAGTGTATATTGGGTAAATTCCTGGGGATACAGGTCGGAAACGTGGACGCCCAAGTGACGGATGGGTTCTCCCCTCCATGCTTCATCGAATAATTCCGTTACGATTCTGTAGAGCTCATTGGTGTTGTTGATAGGAGTGGCCAGTTTGCGCTGGTGGGAATAATGTAAGAATTCATGGGTTTTGATACTGACTGACACAACGCTACACCCATATCCCTCATTCCTCAGCCTGGTGGCCACGGTTTCCACCAGGGCCAGCAACACCTTATGGGCATCCTTTTTATTGTCCACATCGAATTTTATGGTGGTGGAGTTGCCCAAACCCTTCATTTGAATATTATCATTGGGCAGCACAGGAGTGTTTTCTATGCCGTTGGCGTAGTCGTGTATCAATCGGCCGTGGCTTTTTAATTTCCAACCCAGTAATTCACTGTCGTAATTAGCCAAGTCGCCTATGGTGAGGATGCCCAGTTTGTGGAGTTTGGCCTTAGTTGCCCTGCCCACCATAAAAAGTCTTTCTACCGGAAGGGGCCATAATTTCGTCGGAATTTCTTGGGGGAAGAGGGTATGGACCTTGTCAGGCTTGGTAAAATCCGAGGCCATCTTGGCCAGCAGCTTGTTGGTACTTATGCCTATATTAACCGTGAAACCGAGCTCTTCCCGTATTCTATCCTTTATCAGGGTGGCACCTCTAAGGCAAGGGCCAAAGTGTCTTTCCATACCGGTATAATCTAAAAAGGCTTCGTCTATGGAAAAGGCCTGAACCAAGGGGGAGTATTCCCTTAGGATGTCCATGAGAGCCTTATGGCATTTTATATACAATGAATAATTCGGCGGTACTATTATAAGGCCTGGACACTTATCCCTTGCCTGGGTAAGAGGTTCGCCGGTTTTTATGCCGTAGTCCTTGCAGGGTATAGACTTGGCCAATACTATGCCTCTTCTATCGGCCTGACTGCCTCCTACAACCGCAGGTACCTTCCTTAAATCCAGTTTATGTCCCATGGAAAGATTATACGCAGCCTGGAAGGACAAAAAGGCGGAGTTGCAGTCTATATGAAAAATATACCTGCTCACTTTATCATCACCCAATACATAATATACCCATATATTGCGAATATATGTTCGTGTATTTATTATAGCACTCTTTTTTCAAAATGTATAGTATTTTATAGCAACATGTGATAAATAAGGAAATATTTAAAGATTTGATTTAGGTTACGGCTATAATGTCTTGTCGATGATTCTATGACAGCATTCTCTTCAAAACCTTTATCGCCTTTTTCCTGTATACGTTCCCCAAGGGCAGGTATATTAGGGTGCATAGCAACGGCAACAGGAAAGTGGATATGCCAAGGGAAAATAGATAGAATGACAGTATGGGAAGGGCTAAAAGGATGAGAATATTTGCCAATTCGTTGCCTTTGCCGGAACTATTGTCACTATCCAAGGATTCATTGGATAGTATATTATATATACTGCTCCAGGTTAAGAACCAGGCCATGCCGGGCGTTGACAGAAGGGCTGATATAATATGGTGTTGATGGAAACCGGGTATCATCATAATAAATATTATGAAAGTCAGGCAGCAAATAACTGTCCATGTTAGAACACCCCATCCGTAACTGCTTATAATATCCTTGGCAGGCACCGGAATGAGTTGAAGATAATCGAAATTATCCAATTCATATAACAGGTTATCGTGTATGGCGTAACTAGATAGCATAAAGTACAATGCCAGCAGAAAGAATATGACCTGGAAGGGTATAAAGGGGAATCTTGAAACAAGGTATACTAATACGGATAGGGGTATCAGGAATTTATATATATAATAAGCTATACTCCTTTTAACCAATTGAGCTGTGTTTTTCCACAGTATGCTTGACCTACCCGGACGATAGCCCGGCAGCGAAAATTTCATAAAAGGAAATTTGCGGACCGGGGTTTTAAAGGTTGCCGTATTTCCAAGCTGCCTGTAAATCTTTGCTTTGGACTTCGATACGCTGTCCCTTTCCAACGCTTCGAAGTTCAATCTATTGCTGACTAAGAATAAGGCGACAAGGCTGACAGTAAATATAAGACCGGTTATTAAAAGCAAGGATTGTTGTAGGAAAGGGCTATAGTCCATATCGGTACCATTAAAACCGGGGCTGACGCCATTAAAATCGCGGCTATATAGTAAAATAGTTATTAATATCAAGATGGATATAAACACATACTTAATAATTTTCTTTGCTTTATAACCCATATTGAATACCAGCCAGGATATGTTGATGCCTGAAGCAAAGGCCAGGATAAAGGATAATATGGACGACAAATAAGGCCATACAGGGCCAAAGGCCAGTGATGATACTAAAGGGCATGATATGAGGAAAACAATCATCCCTATAGCTGTTATCTTTATATAGGCTATTAATAATTTAACAGCTATATAATCTTTTGGCGAAACAGGGGTTACAAAAAGCAAGGGACCGTCCGCCGGGCTAAAGGTTATGGGGCTTTCTCTCAAGCCTTTAAAAACGTAAAATAGCAATATGGATGGTATTAAGGAAAGGCCGGAGGCGGTAATTAAGGCGTATATCCTTTGGCCTATTTCCAAAAGCCAACCGGGGGGATGCCGCAGTATCCCTAAGTATATTAAACTGTATACCACTACAAAATATATTATTACATACCAATCCCCCAGGTATTCTTTATATTTTTTTTTGCATTTCTCCTTCCATCTTCTGAACCGTAAATTGTTTATATACCTAATTCCCTTATTCATGGCTAATTCCGATCCTCGGTCAGCTTAATAAAAATATCCTCGAGGGGTGCATGGGGGCCAAGGGCTGATGCTTCTCGCAATTGTTCAATAGTGCCCATGGCTCTGATACTACCTTTATATAAAAGTATGTATTCATCACACAGTTTTTCCGCGGTATCCAGTATGTGAGTGGCCATCAATATCCCCTTATTATTGTTTTTCAACCGTATCAATATATTCTTAAACAGTTTAGATGCTCTGGGGTCCAGACCCATAAAGGGCTCGTCAACTAAAAATACCGAAGCATCATGAACCAAACTGCAGGCTATCATTACCTTTTGTTTCATACCCTTGGAAAAGTTTGTGGGTATATCATTTCGTTTGTCCCAGAGCTC
>JBMNSO010000171.1:0-3890 GCA_050945235.1 Mahellales bacterium | reverse complement strand
GCATCTGCGCCCAATCCTGGGCTTCGGTACCCCCGGCACCGGCGTGTAGGGATACTATGGCATTATTCCCGTCATAGGAACCACTTAAAAGGGTGGATATCTTAACCTCCTCAAGCTCCTTCCTAAAGGTTGCCATATCCCCGTCTATCTCTTCCATGAGCTGCTGGTCCAGCTGCTCTTCTTCGAGACCCAGTTCCACCAGGGTATATAAGTCGTCCCACCTGCCGGTTATATCTTTAAACTGCTGTATCCTATTCCTTAAGACCTTTATCCTTTGGCTGGTCTGTTGTGATTTAGCCAGATCGTTCCAAAAATCAGGCTTTGACATTTCTTCTTCTAAATCATCTATCTCCTGCTGTGCTCCATCCGGGTCAAAGAGAAACCCTCAATTCGTCTATGGTTTTCTTTAACGCTTCCAACTCCTGCTTATATTGTTCAAGCTGTACCAAATCCATCAACTCCTTAAATTTATTAGTTCGAACCGCAGCATTTCTTATACTTTTTACCACTGCCGCAGGGACATGGATCATTCCTGCCTACCCTGTCTTCCTTGACAACGGGTTTTTTCTGTACCTGGCCATGACTGGCCTCGATGGGCTGCGCCACCCTTTGCCTTTGGGGCATTGCGTCCACCTTGGCATGGAACAAGATCTTCAATACATCCTCCTGAATACTGTTTATCATGGCCTCAAACATTTCATAGCCTTCGAATTTATATTCAATAACCGGATCCCTTTGACCATATGCCCTCAGGCCTATACCCTGCCTCAACTGATCCATGGCGTCTATATGGTCCATCCATTTTTGGTCTACCACCTTCAGAATGACAACCCGTTCCAACTCACGGATGAACTCCATGCCTATCTCTTGCTCTCGTTTTTCATATTCATCTTTGGCGATAGCTATGATCCTATCCCTTAACCCTTCCCGGGTTAAACTTTCCATATCGTCTTCAGACAGTACCAAAGCCCCTTCGGGTAAGAATATATTTCCCAGGTATGCAGACAAACCTTTCATATCCCATTCTTCGGGGTACTGGCTTTGGCCGGTGTAAATAGGCACAATCCTCTCCACCACATCCCCTATCATATCTATGACAGAATCCCTTAAATTTTCGCCCTCCAATACCTTCCTTCTTTGGGAGTATATAGTCTCCCTTTGCACGTTCATGACATCATCATACTGCAGTACGTGCTTTCTAATATCAAAGTTTTTGCCTTCGATCTTTTTCTGGGCTGCCTCTATCTGACGGGACAGCAACTTATACTCTATAGGCTGGTCCTCCTCCAGACCCAGGGCATCCACTATACCCATTATCTTCTCAGACCCGAACAACCTCATAAGATCGTCCTCCAATGCTATATAAAACCGTGAGGAACCAGGGTCGCCCTGCCGTCCCGAACGGCCCCTCAACTGATTGTCTATACGCCTGCTTTCATGTCGTTCGGTGCCGATGATATGCAGCCCTCCCAGTTCAATAACACGCTGCCGCTCCATCTTGGTCTCTTTATCAAATTTTTCGAAAAGGTCTTTATAAACCTCCCTGGCCTCCAACAGTTCGGGATCCTGGGCATTATTATGGCCGGTAATATCATTTAGGATTTCCTCACTATAACCCATCTTGCGCATTTCTTTTTTAGCAAGGAACTCCGGATTGCCCCCCAGGATGATGTCGGTACCACGGCCGGCCATATTGGTGGCAATTGTTACTGCCTTGTATTTCCCTGCCTGGGCAATTATTTGGGCTTCCTTTTCATGGTACTTTGCATTCAAGACCTCGTGGGGTATGCCCCTGCGTTTTAGCATCTCACTTAACAGTTCGGAAATCTCAATAGAAACGGTACCCACTAGGACCGGTTGTCCTTTGCTATGGCGCTGGGATATCTCCTCAACTATTGCATTAAACTTACCCCTTTGTGTCTTATATACAATATCGGGATAGTCCTCCCTTATCATGGGCTCATTGGTGGGTATCACCACAACATCCAAACCATATATGGCCCTAAACTCCTCTTCTTCCGTCTTTGCAGTACCCGTCATCCCAGCCAGTTTCTTGTACATCCTAAAGTAATTTTGGAAGGTTATGGTGGCCAAAGTCTTGCTTTCCCTTTCAATCTTTACGCCTTCCTTGGCCTCTATTGCTTGGTGAAGTCCGTCGCTATAACGCCTACCCATCATTAAACGGCCGGTAAATTCATCTACTATTATAACCTGTCCATCCTTAACCACATAATCCCTGTCCCTTTTCATAAGCCCGTGGGCCTTTAGAGCCTGGTTGACGTGATGGGTCAATTCCATATTTTCAGGGTCCGCCAAGTTTTCTATCCCAAAATGGGTTTCCACTTTCTTTATACCTTCATCAGTCAGTGTGACGGTATGGGCTTTTTCATCAACGGTGTAATCAGCCTCTTTTTTAAAGCGCAGCACCAATTTATTTACTCTGTCGTACATATCGGTGGATTTATCACCGGCACCGGATATAATAAGGGGGGTACGGGCTTCGTCAATCAGTATGCTGTCCACCTCGTCCACTATGGCAAAGTTTAACTCCCTTTGAACCATATCCTCCTTACGGATGACCATATTATCCCTAAGATAATCAAACCCGAATTCGTTATTGGTGCCATAGATGATATCAGCGCTATAGGCAGCCTTCCGTTCCTTTGAACTTAACCCGTGGACAATGAGTCCCACCCTAAGGCCTAGGAATTTATATATCCTGCCCATCCATTCGCTGTCCCTTCGGGCGAGGTAATCATTGACAGTAACTATATGGACGCCTTTTCCGGTAAGGGCGTTGAGGTACGCCGGCAATGTAGCTACCAAGGTTTTCCCTTCCCCGGTCTTCATCTCGGCTATCCTGCCCTGGTGCAGCACTATACCACCCATTAACTGTACCGGAAAATGCCTCATCTTCAGGGTCCGCTTTGAGGCCTCCCTCACCACGGCAAAAGCTTCCGGTAATATATCATCCAGTGTTTGTCCCTGACTCAGGCGCTGTTTGAATTCTTGTGTCTTGCCCTTTAGATCATCATCGGACAGTATCTCAAATTGGGGTTCCAATGCTTCTATTTGCCCAACAATCTTTTCAAGTTTTTTAACCTCTGTTTCATTGGTTGTACCAAATATCTTTTTTAGCATATTTATCATTTATATTCACCTACAATTCAATATTTTAGGTTCTAACATATAATTTTAACATCTATGGAGCATATTATCAACGTACATGGTCCTTTAAGTTTTCATTATTGCCATTTTTTTGTATAATAGTACTATAAACCATTAACAGGAGGTAAATCTATGGATTTTAACTTGAAACCCAGCCTGACGGCTACAGTAGAAACAATAGTTACAGAGGAGGATACCGCCAAAAGATTTGGCAGCGGCGGCGTAAATGTATATGCGACCCCTATGATGGTAGGTCTTATGGAAAATGCAGCACTAAAGGCAGTTGACCCCCATCTGCCCAAGGGGTACACCACAGTGGGCACACGCCTTGAAATAAATCATATCGCCGCAACACCGGTGGGCCTTAAAGTATGGGCCAAGGCCGTCTTGACGAAGGTTGAGGGCAAAAGGCTGGTGTTTAGCGTGGAAGCCTTTGACCAGAAGGAAAAGATCGGTGACGGTCTTCACGAGAGATACATAGTAAATCTCGAGAATTTTACCCAAAGGGCGCTGGCCAAGAAATAAAAAGCCACGATGACAACCGTTTTGATTGGGGAAATATTCCGCTGGGAAAGCGATAGAATCTTTAACGATGGAATCTTTTTAATAAAAAAGTATGCTAAAATTTGAGAGGGCAGTTTAAGCTGCCCTTTGGTGTTTCTTATTTTTTAAAATCACTTTCAAATTCCTTTATAGAATCCTTAAGCAGGGTTGAGGTATAC
>JBMNSO010000170.1:0-3914 GCA_050945235.1 Mahellales bacterium | reverse complement strand
TATATAGTAGGAATAATGCTAAGTAAGGAGTTTGGAAAATGAAACATGAGTGGAGAAAACATGAAAAGGAATTATACATACCAAAGCAAAAACCCCAATTGATATCTGTTCCGGAACAAAAATTTTTTATGATAGAGGGAAAAGGTAATCCCAATAGCGATGAGTTTCAAGAGAAGGTTGCAGTGCTTTACTCATTGGCTTATGCCGTTAGGATGATGCCAAAGCAGGGGTATACTCCGGAAGGATATTTTGAATACACAGTATATCCATTAGAAGGACTTTGGGATTTGACAGAAGAGGGGAGAAAGTTAGATACATTGGATAAAGATGAACTATTATATACCATTATGATCAGACAACCGGATTTTGTAACAAAACAAATAGCAGATGAAGCATTTCAAATCGTAAGAAAAAAGAACCCTCATCCACTACTGGATGAAGTATTATTTGATACGATGGAGGATGGCTTGTCCGTACAAATGCTTCATGTAGGTCCTTACGATAATGAACCACAAAGTTTTGAAAAAATGAAAAAATTTATAGAAGAAAATCACCTTGAAATAAAAACTTTAAGACATAGAGAAATTTATCTTTCTGATGCAAGAAAGGTTGAACCCGCAAAACTGAAAACAGTTTTGAGGTATATGGTCAGAAAATTGTAGAAAAGTATATATTTGTAAAAATACATAGGAAGCAATAACCAAAATTGTGCCTTGCATATTCAAATTTGTGGAAGGTATGGATTCACTTTTGCAATGAAATGGTACGCATTAGGCTAAACAGTGCAAAGGCCTAAAATATAAGAAAGGGTGGACCAAAATATGACAAACAGAAATTTGCTTCTGGGTTCTGTAGGACATGGTTATAACGATATGTATTTCTATCTTTTCCCTATGCTGATACCATTGTTCCGCATAGAGTTTAACCTGAATTATTCTGCGTCGGGACTGATTATGACGGTATATATGGCTGCAGTGGCTGTATTTTCAATTGCCTGGGGTTCATTAGGAGATAAAATGGGATATCATCGTTTGTTATCCATAGGGTTTATGGCGGCATCTATCGGACTGTTGTTAGTTACTTTTGCCCCAAATTATTATATATTAGTTTTATTAATTGCTTTAACCAGTATTGGGGTAAGTACTTTTCATCCATTGGCCACTGCAATGGTATCTATTAATACCAGAAAACCGGGATTTTCAATGGGTATTTTTGAAGGCGGCGGTTCAATAGGAGGGATCTTTGCTACTGTTGTTATGTCCTTATTGATTAATAGCTGGGGATGGAGATGGACGACTGCATTATTGGCTTTACCAGGGTTTTGGCTGGCTTATGCATTCTTTTCAAAAGCAGCGGTATCCAATAAATCCAACCAACCTCATAGGATCAACCGTCCTACCACTTCAAAAACGTTAGGTTTGTTTTTCCTTGGGCGGATTACAAGGGGGTTGGCGGCCGGAGCAGTTACATCATTCTTGCCCAGTTATATTTTGGAAGCATGGAAGTTAACACCCAATATAGGTTCTATTGTATATTCAACCTTTTTTGTTGGAGGTTTAATCGGAGCACTTTACTTGGGCCATCTTGCTGATCGTTTCAATCATATACTTTTAGTGACTATTACTGTATTATTGCCTGTCCCGATTATATTTTTGATTACCCAAAGTGTTCCATTACTGCTTGGAATAGTGCTGCTCATCATATTGGGGGTATGTTTTATAGGTTTTTTCCCTCCCCATAACCGTTGGATTGCTGAAGGGATTACCCAGCAGCAACGCGGTAAATTTTTCGGACTCGGTATGACCCTTGAAACAATTGCACTGGCAGTATCTCCTGGAATTTTCGGTTTTATTGCAGATTATGCCGGCCTTGTGGCTTCCTTTAAAAGTGTAGCCATTCCTTGGTTAATATCTGGGTTATTCTTTGCAATAATTTTTATAAGAGAAAAAAAGGATTACCCGGTTGACAATTCACGGGTCAAGTTTTTTAGCTGAATTTTAGTAATAAGGGCATAAATCAATATAAAAAGCCGTTGCCTTTTTGTATTGATTTATGCTACAATATTTTATGTTAATATGAAGAGAACTAAATAGTACAACGCTTTGTTTTTGCCGCCGGGTAAATACAGTTATAAGCATTCGGATTTCATGCCGTTAGGCCTTTGAAGGTATGAAAATCGGGTGTTTTTTTATTGTGGAGGGGAATATGGATAGTAAGAATATTAAAAAAACTTTTTTTAAATATGTTTCATTGAATGTGCTTGGAATGATCGGGATATCCTGCTATATCCTTGCAGATACATTTTTTGTGGCAAGGGGAATTGGTCCGGATGGCTTAGCAGCATTAAATCTTGCTATTCCAATTTACGGTTTTATCTATGGCGTAGGATTGATGATAGGTATGGGAGGTGCAACCCGGTATTCTATTTCAAAATCAAATACAATATTTACGCAATCACTGTATTTTGTCATAATGCTATCAAGTGCGTTTTTTGCAGCGGGATTGTTATTGCCGGATAAGCTTGCTTATTTGCTAGGGTCGGATATGGTTACCCATCAAATGACAAGTACGTATTTGCAAGTCATATTGTGCTTATCACCTGCGTTCATGCTAAACAATTTGATGATCTGCTTTGTACGCAATGATGGAAACCCTGGGCTGTCGATGATAGCAATGTTACTTGGAAGTTTTTCAAATATCATTTTGGACTACGTATTTATATTTATCTTCGGAATGGGGATGTTTGGCGCAGCCATTGCTACAGGTATTGCACCGATAATCAGTCTGACGGTTTTGTCAGCACATATGGTTAAAAAGAAAAACTCTTTTCACATAGAGAAGGGGAAACCGGTGTTAGAGGCATTTTATGATATTTCATCCCTTGGCGTATACTCCCTTGTAGCGGAGCTTTCATCAGGAATTGTAATGATCATTTTTAACAACATTATTCTTAGGCTTGCCGGTAACTTGGGAGTTGCTGCATATGGAATAATTGCCAATATTGCCATTGTTATTCTGTCAATATTCACAGGTATTTCTCAAGGAATGCAGCCGATTATCAGCAATAGTTACGGTATAGCAAACCATGATAATATTCGAAAGGTTATGAAATATGGCACTATAGTGTCTATTGTTTTCGCGATACTAATATACTTTATTTCCTTTATCTTTGCAGAACCAATTGTAGCTGCTTTTAACAAAGAACAAGATTTACGGCTTTCACAGATGGCCATAGACGGACTGCGTATTTATTTTACAGCATTTATATTTACCGGAATCAATATTTTATTGGCAACCTATTTTGGCTCTGTTGACAAGCCGAAAAACGCATTTATTATTTCAATACTTCGAGGATTTATCGTAATTATTCCCTTGACGTTTATTTTATCAGCATTATTGGGGATGACCGGTGTATGGATAGCAATGCCTTTTACAGAGCTGATTGTTACACTTTTCTCTGTGAGTATGTATATTGATAGAAGGAAATTATCTCTGGCAGTTGATAATTAAGTTAGGCCCATTGAAGATAAGGATTCAATGGGCCTTTCCATGCCGAAGGCATACACTAATCTATTCATCAGATCATATCATAATCTATATAACGGTCTTTAATAATATAGATATGATAGGAGGCTTAACAAGCGGTGGACTACGACAAATATAATTCAGAAGATGCTGGTCAAACTAAAGTGAAGGTAGATCCGTCAGACCCCACCACTTTTCCAAAGTTTGTCGACCCATTGCCCATACCGGCTGTAGCAGTCCCGACGTATAGCAGCAAATTAAGGGAAAACGAGTTGTTTTATCATATAAAAATGAAACAGGCATACCACAAATTCCATAGCCACTTCCCTCCAACTGCCATTTGGGGTTATAACGGAACTTATCCCGGCCCTACCTTTGAAGTTCCAAAG
>JBMNSO010000169.1:0-3919 GCA_050945235.1 Mahellales bacterium | reverse complement strand
CCACTTTACTTTCCATAAATCATCGATTTTTACTAGCTTTATTAATACATTCTGATTAGAGGTTTCTACTCCGTCCTTAAGTCGTAAGTCGTAATTGGCATTTACCAGGGCTTCGTCTCCTTGTATTTGTATCTCATAGTCCAAGACATCAAATTTTAAAATAACTGGATCAATATTTTCTATTATGCTTAAATATTCTTCATAGGTTACCACTTCTTCACCATTATGGGCAATATATTGAAAAGAGCCTTCCCAGTCCTTTGCGGACAGGGATTCAAAATATAGTCTAACTACATTGGCAGGATTGAGTATAATATCCCTATTCCTTTGTATTGGTTCCAACAGTTGAACAACATCGCTATTTTCAGGCAACTGCACATTTTGCTGTATAAAAGGCTGGATGGATGCCGCCTCAATTTTCTTGCCCTCTACCAATATTTGTACACTATTTATAGTGCCCAACTCGGTTAATGAATTGACAACAGAGTATATTGCTAACCTTCTGATGTTTTTTTCTGCTTCTTCACTGATTTCCACATCTTGTGTGGTGTTTAAGAAATTACTGTTAAAATTCACGAAGGCTACGCCTTCGTTTTCCGAAAAGGAAATCAGCTTGGTATCGGGATGTATCAGGGGTGTTCTTTCTGCTTTATTGGTACCCTTTATTAATTCCTTAATTATTACGCTTTCTAGCCTTTCACTGCCCTTATTTACCATCCTTACCTCGGGTACCAAGTAATTACCCGTATTATTTCCAAAATATAATACTATACTATCACCTTTTTCTTCCATTTCAGGATTAATCGGGACGAAATTCTCATCCTGTTCTTGTTGTTTAGACCGTTCTATATCCCGGGTTAGCCGGGAATTATAGAATATATCGCACCCCGACAATACAACCACTGATAAGCATAAAATGCATAATAATACTCTGTTTTTCATTATATAAGCCAAACCTCCATTAGTCTTATACTAACAGTATATTATCTTTATTTTACAAAATATTTAAGCAAAGTTAACAATTGCGTGAAAATTAAGCTTCAATGGGCAATGTTACTATAAATTTGCTACCTATGCCTTCACTACTTTCCACACTTATATTACCGCCATGTATCAGTATTATATTATGGACAATGGAAAGACCCAGGCCTGTGCCCCCTGTAGCCCTTGACCGGGCCTTGTCAATCCTAAAAAATCTGTCAAATACATGCTTTATATCCTCTTGAGGTATTCCTACACCGGTATCTGCCACCTCCACTACAGCCTGTTCCCCAGAATAATACAAAGTCACAGTTACCTTGCCCTTTTCGGTATACTTAATACCGTTATCAATGAGGTTGGAAAAGGCCAGCTGCAGTTTCAGTGCGTCTCCTAAAACATATACATCCTGCTTTTGTATGAACTGCAACATAATCTTTTTATTATCAGCCAAGGGTTTCAAGGTTCTTATGGTATTGCCAATTAATTCATTCAAATATATGTTTTCCCTTTTAAGCAATCCGTCCTGCTTATCAATCTGCACCAAGGTCAATAGGTCGTTGATAATTGCTGTCAGTCTGTCAATTTCGCTGTTGATATCCCGCATAAACTCTTTGAATATCACGATATCATTTATATCTTGATGGAGCAAAGACTCAGTCAATATCTTCATTGAGCTTAAAGGCGTCTTAAGCTCATGGGATGCATTGGCTACGAACTCATACCTCGCCTTGTCCAAACCCTCCAACCTCTCGCTCATAACATTGAAAGCCCGGCCCAACTGGGCAAATTCACTATTGCCTACAGCCCTCACCCTTTGGTTCAAATGGCCCATACTCATTTTCTTTATTACGTATATCAATTCCTTTATGGGCTTAGTTAGATAACCCGACAGAACGAAACTAAAAACAGCTATAAATATACTAATTATTAGTGAATATGTGGTTATCCTGTTCCTTATCTGGATAATGGTATTATAAATATTATTAAGGGACGATGATACCAATACTGCACCTATTATTTCACCTTCATAGGTTATCGGTGCAGTACAATACATAACCCAGCCATGTTCCCTTAAAAAATAGGTTTGGGTGGTACTTTCGCCCTTTAAGGCCATATCTATTTCTTCATATTCAAGGGTTTGGCTTAACATCCTAAGATCATTAAAAGAATCTGAAATAACCGTTCCTTTAGGATTTAATATAAGTACCCTGGCTTCCAACTCTTCGCCATATTGTTGGGTTACGGAGTTAAGCAGGGGATCGGCCTGGGCCAAATACTTTGATACCACCACTGATATAACATTCGATTCTTTTTTAAGATAGGCATCCTGTTCTGATATATAGTTGTCTTCTAAAATGTTTAATACCAGCACATTCATTACCAAAAAAGCTATGGCTATTATTATGAAGTAGGTTAGCACCAACTTCCAGCGGATACTCGAAAATATATGCTTATTTGTCCGTAAAATAATAACCCACTCCCCATTTAGTAAATATAAATTCGGGCTGACTGGGGTTTTTTTCAATCTTTTCCCTCAATCTTCTGATATGGACATCGACTGTTCTAAGGTCGCCTAGATAATCGTATTTCCATATAATCTCGAGTAAATTTTCCCTGCTGTACACCTTGCCGGGATTGGTTGCAAATAACTGTAGCAAATCGAACTCCTTAGCCGTTAAATTAACTTCCTTACCATCTATTAATACAGTCCTGCTATCCAAGTTAATTGTCATGTCATTTACTTGTATCTGCCTGCTCCTATCCTGTTCTTTAATAAACTTTGAGCGCCTGAATATAGCCTTTATCCTTGCCTTTAGTTCAAGTATGTTAAAGGGCTTTGTCAAATAATCATCGGCTCCATATTCCAAACCCAATATTTTGTCCATATCCTCACCCTTGGCTGTCAACATAATAATGGGTACCGACATCTTTTCCCTAATCTTTTGACATACAGCAAGGCCATTTACCTTGGGCAACATAACATCCAGTATTATCAAATCGTACTTGTTGGTATTAACCTTATCCAACGCCTCTTCACCATCATAGGCAGCATCGATAATATATCCATCCTGTTCAAGGCTGAATTTTAGCCCCTTTACAATCAATGGTTCATCGTCTACTATTAAAATCTTTCTATCCATTTATTACACCTCAAATTCCAATGATATAGCCTTTGTCCCAAAGATATTATATCTTCATTATACCAGTAATTTCGCTGTTTTTCTATTCATATGAACCCTATCCCCAAAGGATGGCCATGGCTTTGATATAAATAATCATAATCCAATAAAAATACCATAGGCATAGCAACAATTTATATGGTTATACTGTCCTTTATCCTTTCAAAGGTTTTTTCTCCAATACCTGATACGTTAATAATATCGTCTATCTTTGTAAAATAACCGTTTTTATCCCTATATTCAATAATGCTTTGGGCCTTCACCGGACCTATGCCCGGCAATTGTTCCAATTCTTGGGCACTGGCCCTGTTAATATTTACAAGACCCGAACCACCGGCTTTCATTCCACTTCCTTGGACGGCTTCAAAGGCATCAGGGTGTGCTTCCACTTCCTCCGTAGAAGGTATGTATACCTTGTCTTGATCCTGGAGGATAGCAGCAAGGTTAATGTGGGTAATATCCCCCTGTGGTGTTAGGCCACCAGCCATGTTGATAGCATCCTCAACCCTTGCCCCGGGCTCTAATGCGATTACCCCCGGATTATTAACTTGCCCGGCTATATGCACCTTTATGTAGGAAATGCTTTGGTCTTCGTCCTCAACACCGCCTTTTTCCTGTTGTTCCACGGCAAGGTCTTGTTGGCCCGATTCTGCTATTTCCGTCCATTCCTGGTTGTCTTTGGTAATATCGTCCCTGGATAGAAAATATATGGTCTGAATTGCTATTATTATGCATAGAATAAATATTATTCTATTGCT
>JBMNSO010000168.1:0-3936 GCA_050945235.1 Mahellales bacterium | reverse complement strand
CCCTAAACCCCCTAATATTCATTGCCCAAGACACTGCAAATACTAATTAGAAAACCCTACTTTGTTGTGCACGGGAATGTTGGAAAGCAGCGCCGATTATTATACAGCCTAGAATTATTGTTTGATACCATGCTACTAAACCTATTAAAGACATAATGTTTAATACTATACTTAGTATAGCACTGGCTATCAAAGTCCCAGATATTGTACCACGACCGCCCTGAAGAGTAGTACCGCCGATAACTGCTACAGCAATGGCTATCAATTCATAGCCATTCCCTTGAACAGGCTCTATTGATTCCAGCCTTGAACTATATATAAGTGCTGATATGCCCGCACAAAATCCACTGAAGCCAAAGGCTATTATCTTCCATAAGTTGGTGTTAACTCCCGAATATAACGCAGCCTTCTCGTTACCACCGGTTGCATATATTCTGCGACCTACCTTGGTATATCTAATTATTATTATGGTGACAATACCAATTGCCAAAAATATTAAGAAACTTACAGGTATACTTAAAAACTTATGGGTACCCAGCCAGTTTATACCCTCCAGACGTGTAAGATATAGTGAGTATCCCCCGGAAAAAACATATGCCAGCCCACCAAGGGCATACATCATGCCTAATGTGGTTATAAGTGATGGAACCTTAGCCTTTACCCTAATAAAACCATTTAGCAATCCTATTAATACGCTTATTATTATAGTAAGTACTATCAACAATAGCATTCCTGAAGTTACATAATTACCTCCCTTTATTATTTCTGTTCCCATTGACAGCATAATTGCCCTGGTTATAAACACGGAGGTCATTGGTGCAAAAGCCATTATGGCGCCTATTGATAGATCTATCTCCTTTACCAGCATTACCATTGTTTGACCAATGGCTAAAACACCATATATTGATACATTGATTAAGATATTTTGTATATTGTTACCTCTAAAAAAAACCGGAGAAGCCATGCATCCTACGATAAAAATGCATATCAATATAACCACCAATGTATTCTTTTTTATGAAGGAAGTTTGTTTCCCATTATAGCTGAGCACGTTGTTGGGTTGAGGATTTTGTATATCTTTGCCCATTTGTTTATTCATTTTATCACCTCAAGATACAAAATTATGTTTTAACGAACACCGTTTGTCTCACTCCATCAGACGCAAACTATTACTTCACCTATTATATTAATTCTTCTAATATCGATAATGAGTTTATACTATTTACGCCGCTTATTTATATTTTCAAATATCATAACGATAGCGACTAATAAAACACCCTTTAGTACTTGCTCCATATAGGTACCTATGCCTGAAAGCGTCAATATATTGAGCAGAAATCCATATGTCAATGCACCGAGCAAAGTACCTATAATATTCCCCTTACCTCCATCTAAGGAAGTACCTCCCAATACAGCAATAGCAATAGCTGATAATTCATAGCCCGTGCCTTGAGTAGGTGTTATACGATTTGTTTGGCTGCTCAATAACGGTCCTGCGGCTGCAGCACATAAACCTGACAATGCATACGCAAGAATCTTGATTCTATGGACTTTAACACCTGAATATAATGCTGCCCTGGCATTTGCTCCGGCAAAATAAATATGCTTCCCCGTTCTGGTATAGGATAGAAAAACCGAAAAGATAATACTAAGGATTAAAAAAAGTATAACTGGGAAGGGAAGACCGGCAATATAACCCTTACCTAACCACAGGTATGCATCGGCATTATATAGATAGGTTGCTTGGCCCCTGGCAATTACATTTGCCAGACCCCCGTAGACAGATAGAGTTCCCAGAGTAACCATAAGTGAGGTAATATTCCCCTTTGTAACGATTAAACCATTTATTATTCCTAACAACAACCCGGTTAAATAAGTAAGGATCAATCCGGCTGCCGACCCGAACTGCAAAAAATATCCCCCTGTAACCAATGATAAAGACATAATTGACCCTACCGAAAGGTCAATTTCACCGGTTAATAAGACAATAGTTGATCCAATAGCTACAATACCTACAATGGATGATATCCTCAGTACATTTGTGATATTGGTGCTTTGGAATATGGTGGTGACGAAAATACCACCGATAATTAAAGTGGCTGCCAGTATACAAATCAGGATAAATATATTGTGTCTTAATATTCTTTTATTGAAGATACTGTTTAAATTGTTTTCCTGCACTTTCATACTATTTAATTACTCCCTCCTATCGTCAAAATCTTTTATCTATCCTTGTTCTTAAAGATGGATAAAAGAGAGAAATCCCTAATAACTTAATTGTTCTCCCCACGGCCTGAAAAGGCCATGGGGAGAACTCTCTGAGTAAGGTTTTTCAAATACCCTATTCTAATGGTGGTCCAAAGGTATATTCGTACCACTCATCCGGTTTTTGAGTTTCAACGCCAAATATTGTCTCACCATTCTTTGTTACCATTGGTATATTGGGTGTAATTACATCATAAGGCATTTCCTTTTCACCGGTTATTATGTTGATTAACACTCTTGCTCCAATATCTGAGATCAATGGAGTGTATGGGGTATTAACCTCGAACTCGCCATTCTTAACTTGGGTCAAAGCTTCCTTTGAATCGTCAATGCTTAAGAAGATTATCTTCTTATCTCCGGCTCTGCTATTCATTCTGCCTGCCATTTTTACCGCTTCTAAAGCAGCCAATGCTTCATGGTCACCTGTTCCAAAGAAAACATCGATTTCAGGGAATGCTTGCAGTGCTGCCTGTGCATTTGCAAAGGCTTCTTCTCTGTTATCTGTATCATGATAAGACTGAAGTATTTCTATGCCTGGGAAATAGCTCAGTACCTTTAGCATATGCCCGGTTCTTACAGCATCGGCTGTACTTCCCAATGGTTTTCTGAGTAATACCATTTTTGCATTAAGGTCCCCTTCTTGGGCCAAATGCCATATCAGGTACATACCGGCTTGGGCACCATTGGCAGGAAAGTTTCCTGTTACTCTGCTGGCCACACCTTCAAATCCAGACAATCTATCTACGGTAACCACAGGTATACCGGCATCCATAGCCCTTTGTGCCGGTGGGCCGGTAGGTGCCTCAACCATAGGCCACATTAGTATTCCGTCTACTCCGGAAGCTATGAATGAATCAACCTGAGAAGCCATTTTAGCATTGTCAAACTCGGCATCTAGTACTTCCATCTCTACATTTGGATGCCTTTCTGCTTCCCACTTGGCTGCATCCGCCCAGTTTATCAGCCATGGATGACTAAAACCATGGAAAACCGTACCTATTTTATAGGTCTTGTTAGGATCGCCAACCGGTCCTTCCGGCAAAGGAATGTAATCGGTAAATGGAAGCTTTAAAGCCTGTTTGCTAAAGGGTCCTTCGATTGTGGTTCCCATACCCTTTTCCCACTGGAAGCCCTCATATGATTCTCCTCGGGGATACGAAGCATTATACATTTCGAAACCTTCTTCTTCATACATGTTATAAATCTGTTCATTTGCCTTGGATAACGGTAAATTGATGAAAAATTCTAAAGCATCTGTTCCTGTAATACCCTTGGATGGTAGTGACTCAAAGAATTCCAGGGCTTCCTGTCCCGATAAATTCGCAAGTTCATCGTACAGTTCTTGGAAAGCTCCTCCTTCTCCCCCGGGTGTTTCGTCATTACCTTTGGGTTCTGAATCGTTACCCTGGGAAGTACCGGGAGACTCTTGATCTGTACCTTTAGAATCACTTGTCCCTGAAGAACAGCCGGTAACAATTAAGGATAATACTAATACTGTCACTAATAAGCCAATTAGCAATTTTCTCATTTTTACTCCTCCTCATAGCATTTTATTCTGCTTAACCTACCATGACTATGTGTTCACCGAAAACCTAGTCCATAGTAGTTAAGATATGAAACTTGTTGAGTAGGTTGATATATACGCTAACACCTTATCATAAAGGACAATTA
>JBMNSO010000167.1:0-3937 GCA_050945235.1 Mahellales bacterium | reverse complement strand
AAAAAAATACTGAAGGAACAAAAAGGCATTGCTCTAATTGTTGCAATACTAGCCCTAGCAATCATGTCTATACTGGGACTTTCAATAGTACGGTTTACAACGAATAATTTCAAAGCGACAAAGATAGATAGTAAAAGTCAAGGTACTTATTATATTGCAGAAGCTGGGGTGAATTATATAATTGACAAAATCAACACGGAAGTGCAGGAAAATGCCAGTAAATATAAAACAAGCGCAGAATTCTTCCAATATATAGAAAACCAGTTCACAAAAGATACATATACTTTAGACAGTTTTGAGAAAAACGTCAGAGATCAACCCAAGGCTTTTATTACTGTAAGTCAAGTAAGTGCAGACGGAGATACGAGGGATTATAAGATAGAGTCTGTAGGCAAGATAGGAGATAGTACGAGAATGGTTAGCTCTGTTATATCCATAGTCTGGAACAAAGAAGAGAATAATGAAATAATAGAAGAATTGATATTCTATACAAAGAATTTTATCTTTATGGGTTCATCAGTAAATGCTGTTTCAGGGAGCATAATTCTGGACGGAATAGATACCCATGATTTGAATGGTGGATCTTTACTTAATGTAACAAATATGTATTTTAACGGACCTGTAAAGATGGAAGGTGGTTCAGCATCCTTTGGTTGTAAAGAAAAGCCGGGGAATGTATATGTAAATGGCGATTTGGAGTTTTGGACCGGTGGGAGAGAGGTATATGGAGATATAAGAGTTAATGGTAATTTTAGATTAAAGGATGCCAAGGTTTATGGAAATGTTTATGTAGATGGCGATCTAATATTAGGATGGACACCTCAAATCCATAAAAATATATATTATACCGGTGAGTTAATAGCACCTAATAATTACCACACATACTTACTGGATAAATGTATTAAGGTCGATCGCGTGGATAGTTTTGAAATACCGATAATTGATTATAGTTTAAAAGAGGAACAATGGTATATAGATAATGGATATGAAATAAAAGATAATGAAACAGGAACTATTCCACATAATGCTAAAATGCTGGTTGACAACTATAAAAATACTAATTGGCAAAATATAACGGGACAAGTAATTATCATAAGCAAGGGAGATATAATACTAAGGGGCGGCAACGGATTCACAGGTGCTTTAATTGCTCCCTATGGCAGAGTTGAATATACAGGAGATGGAACCTTTAATGGTGTTATAATATCCAAAAATGAAATTAGGCTATCGAAACATGGAAACAATTTTAATTTTAAGAGTTTAAGTGAACTTTTCGGGAACGATATACCGATTATAGCCAGCATTAGTACAGGTAATGGAAATAGTGGAGGGGGTTCAGGAATAAAAGGTGCAAAGGTTATAATAAAAACCAATATAAAAGAAGAATAATATAATACTTTTGATTCTATGATGGTTGGAATGCACTGAAATGTTGTCTGAATGATTGGGAAATACTTCATAATAATGCTGACTGGTTATAATACAAATATCCGTATAGGGGGTTGTAATGCTTTGTATGATATTAACAGCATTATTAAAAACCATCTTCTGCCTTCAAAGCTGTGCTATGAAAGTATGAAGGGCGGAATAAAAACATTGGATATTCTGCTTTCCAATAATTATCCTAGGGATGATAGCATAATTACGGATATAAATTTCTTAAAAAGGTCCAGAGACGAGATAAATAATATGATAAAAGATGGATATCAGCTTGCCAAATATAGCGTTCTACTGCCCATGGGCATTTGGGGTTTTTCAAAGGGACTGATGGCTCCTGACCTTGATATCAAGCTTCTGGGAATAGGTAGACATAGGTACTTCCTTTTCCATAGTGCTTTAGGTTTGGTATTGTTGAGACACCTATATTTTAAATGGATTGAGAAATATGAATATGAAAACAAATGGGGTAACCGGGTCAAGAAAAAGATAGCAGGCACCCTTCTTGGGGGATATGCGGTCGGCGTAGGTGTACATCTTGCCATTGATGTATTTCAGCCAAAATCAATTGTTTTTCCTTTCTTTGGTTCGTTGGCCAGTGGAACACTGGTTGATGATAATATTTGGTTGCTGGCCAATTCATTATGGGCATTTTATATTGGCTGTAATCTTTTTTCACTGGTTCTTGCAGACGAAATAAGTCAGGCCAAAAAGTTTATTAAGAAGTATTTTAATAAGCCTATAAAGCTTTATAAATAACCCGGAGGAAGATTATGTTGTTTATTGTTGGGTTAGACAGTATGTCAAGGGAAGAAAAGATAGCTTTACTTGCCCAAATGAACTGTCTTACAAGCTTGAACATCATTAACGAAGGTACACAAAAAGGCATAAAAACAACAAAGCAAAAGGTATTAAAAGGCGTTTCATGGATAACAGGGAAATTCTCAAAGAAGTATGGGGACAAGATAGAAAGGCTTAACATACAGTCCGATTGGGATGTAGAAATTCTTCGAGAAAAAATTGCAAAGGAACATCAACGTCTCGTCAAACTAACGGATGCTGAGATTTCAAAATATTTCAGAGAAAAATTAATAAAGCTCGCCAAAGTAAACAAGGTAGTAGATGATAAAATAATAGCAAATGCCATACTACATAGGGCGGCAAAAAGTATGAACATAGACGTCAGGTTGTATTTGAATGCTGAAGCTTTGGAGAATGCGATTTTTGAAGCTGCTATTATAGAACAGATAGAACAATTAAAAAAGTTTTTAGAACTAATCTCAGCAGAGGATATAGAGGGTTTTGAGACAAAAATTAAAGGGGAACTATCCAAACTAAGCCAGGTAGAGATTGAGGCCATAGAACAGGCTATGGGTATTGAGAATCTAACCTCCAAAGCATTCATATCTTTTCTTAAGACAACCTCGGGTACCGCTGTAGCTCAGATAGCTTTGAGCGGTTTTGGATTTGGGATATTTTTGTTTTTAACCACAAGCATAAAGGCGTTAAGCCTTTTGCTGGGCATAACATTACCCTTCAGTGTTTATACTACTGCAACTACCACTTTAGCTTTCCTGCTTTCAGCTCCTTTTTTTTTAATAATCGCAGCTGTTTCCGGAGGGTTGATAATTAGGTTTACCGATAAGAAAATAGATGACCATATGGCCAAATTGTTTATAACTATAGGTAGGTTAAGACTAATGAGTAAAAGGGAGGAATGAGTATTCCATTGAATAAATACTAAATTATCACAAAAGGTAACCATGGTTACGTATTTAAAGGGTAAAATCAAATATACTATATACATACAGTTTAAAGAAAGGGGTTTTTAATATGGTTGAACAAGTATTTCAGATGACCATGATAAACGAAAAGAAAGTTGAAAAGGTGATCCAGGATGAGAATCTTCACTATATTCATATGATTTTTAATAAGGATGAAGGCCTGCCGGAACATTTTTCGAATTCCACAGTATATATGACGGTCTTAAGAGGAAGGCTTTCCATCGGGCTAAATGATCAGGAGATACACGAGTATACTGCGGGAAGCGTTTTGAAAATTCCCTATAAGACAAAGATGAATGTAAAAAATCTTCATCAGGATACGCTGGAATTAATTGTTATCAAAGCACCGGCCCCAAAGAGTTGAAACTTTTCCTATTATCTTATCCGGAGAAAGTCCTATAATGACATAATAATTCCTTCTTATTTTTGTATTTAATAAATACAAAAAGTAAAATTTTATTTTAAGAAAAGGACATATGTCCTTTTCTTAAATATTATAGAATGTTAACATAAGTACATAAGCTAATATGTGTTCTTGTATGTGTATATTATTAAAAAATGTTTAAAATACTTAGTGCCAATATTAAATTAGTTTATGCTGCATTGCTGTTGGATTAAGTCTATATAATGGTGTAAAAAGAAGTTGAGCCAAAGCTCATACCTCGGTTAGAATATAAGTGCTAACAAATACCAAACCGAGGAGGATGAACCATGGC
>JBMNSO010000166.1:0-3964 GCA_050945235.1 Mahellales bacterium | reverse complement strand
CAATGCCTGCCCGTAACAAAAACCTGCATTAAAATTGTCACCCGCACCTGTGGTTAGCTTAGGCTTTGATGTATACGGGCCCTTGGTTTCAAAATATTGGTCTTCTACCACTGCCGATGCACAATCAACGGGATGAATCACTACACAATGAATCCCCATACTTTCCGCTATGGCAATATTAAGCTGTTTTAGGGTCATTTCTTCTCTTCGAATATTCTCTTCGGGAAATAAGCCCAATACCCGGGCTACCTCAAAGGCTTCCTTTTTGTTCAGCCCCAGAATTACTTTAAAATAAGATGAAAAGCTTTTTATTAGCTCTGTAGCTTCTATAATATCTTTGTCCTTTCTTTTTTCAGGATCGGCTAAGTCGAAAAACGCAAAGGGTTTTTGTTCTCTTGTTTTGAGGTGAGGTAAGATGTCCTTTAAAAGCCTTTTCCAAATATCAGACATATAGGGGACCATGGTCCAGTTCTCCAAACCAAATAAATCACATTCTTTAATCAGTACCTTTAACCTTTCCAAACCTACACGCCTTTGAATGTTATCCCAATTAATATCTTTAAAGGCTTCTGTTTTCACCATGATAATCTTGCCGTCGTCAAACTCTATCGCATGGGTATGGCTGGGCTGAGCAATGGATATTAATGAACATATTGCCTCCATGGGTTTAAACACGTCATTAATCAGGGGATAACCCAAGGCACCAATATAGGTTACGTCCAAGCCCAAGTGAGCAAGGGCATTGCTCAATATCGGCCCATTGCCACCAAGCTTAACCTTTACCGGCACCATCTCCATATTTGTGCTTAAACCTGCAGCCTTTATAATTCTTTTTCCATATTCCTGCATACTATCTATTTTAGTATAATTGTTAACATCCTGCCTTTTATCCACTATATGAACTATTTCGTCAATAAACCCATCAAGACCCAATACTGCCTTGCAATCTAATTCTTTAAGGTCCTTTAAGCCTTTAATTGTACTTTGTATATCCGTCCTTAATTGTTCACTAATCATCCCTCGACTACCCCCATGGCTGTATCAAATCATGAACTGGCTAATATACTTTTTACTTAATTCCACGGATTTCTTCCTGTCCTCCAAGGTATCCTCAAAGGCTCTGTCCTCCACTTCTATACATGCAGCACCTTTATATCTTATATCGTTTAACGCCGACATAAACTCTCCCCATTTTATATCCCCGAGTCCCGGAAGCTTTGGCGCATGGAATTCCAAAGGCGGTGCCATAATGCCCACCTGGTCCAGCTTATCCCTGTACACCTTTGCATCCTTTATATGAATATGGAATAATTTATCCTTAAACTCATATATGGGTTTAATGTAATCCATCTGCATCCATATAAGATGACTGGGATCGTAATTTAAACCGAAGTTCTCCGAAGGAATTTCTTCGAACATTCTCTTCCATATGGCAGGGGTAGTTGCAAGGTTATTACCCCCCGGCCATTCGTCATTGGTAAAGAGCATCGGACAGTTTTCTATACCGATTCTTATATTGTACTCCTCTGCATATTTAACTATTGGCGGCCATATATCTTTAAATATCTTAAGATTATCCTGTATGTTTTTGTTCTTATCCCGGCCAATGAAGGTGTTCATATTTTTTAGTCCCAGTTTATTGGCGGCCTTTATAACCTTTTTTATATGTTCAATATAAAATTCCCTCTTCTGTGGATCAGGGTCCAGGGGATTGGGATAATAGCCTAAAGCCGATATTTCAATACCCTTATCCTTTAAATAGTTATGGATGTATGCTATTTTTTCATCATCTAACTCTGATACATCTATATGGGTTACTCCTGCATATCTCCTTTCGGCCCTGCCCAGTGGCCAGCATAATACCTCCACACAAGAAAACCCCTTTTGGGAGGCAAAATCTATTACCTCCTCAAAGCTCAAATCCGCCAGTATGGCACTCACAAATCCTAATTTCACGGTCCATTCCCCCTTTATTAAAGGATTTTTACTCAACCTCCAGCCATTTTCCCTGCTTTGCACTACTCACTATGGCTTCACATAGCATTAATTCCCTATATCCATCTTCAAAGGTTGGGAAATCTACTTTCCCGTTTTTCCCACCGTCCAATAGGTATTTATATACGTTATTGAATAACTGTTTAGAGGTATCAGGGAAACCTTCGGTATGGCCACCGGGATAATTAGCATATTGCCTCGAGGCATCGTTCATTAGAGATGGATCCTTTATTATCACCTCATTGTTGCCATCCCGCCTGCCTATCCACATCTCATTCGGATTCTCACAATCCCAGGCAATGGCTTTCTTAGAACCATATATCTCAAAGGCCAGTCTGTTTTTCCTACCGGCTGCCACCTGGTTGACTACCATTGAACCACGGGCGCCGTTGTCAAATCTAATTAAAACCGCTGCATAATCCTCCGTCTTTATTTCCATATCTTCATAATCGGAAGCTTGTAGCACCTTACCGGTGTACGTTTCAAGTGGCTTCAACGGTTTTTTCCTTATAGGATGGAATGTGCAAAAATCCGCACATACCCTTTTTACCCTTACACCGGTTATATATTCTATACAATCCAACCAATGGGAACCTATATCCGAAACTGCCCTGGATTCCCCGCTAAGTTCGGGTTCTAGGCGCCAACTGTAGTCGGTCTGATAGAATAACCAATCCTGCTGGTATGACCCGTTGACAGCCAAAATATCGCCTAGTTCACCGTTTTCTACCATGGCCTTTGCATGTTGAATCAATGGATAAAACCTGATATTAAAATGAATAGCCGCAACCAATCCCTTTTGCCTGGCAAGGTCCACCAATTCCTTGCCCTCCCTGAGGTTCATGGCGAAGGGCTTTTCACAGACTACATGTTTTCCGGCCATTATCGCATCCTTCACCATGGGATAATGGAGATTATTTGGCGTACATATATGAACAATATCTATCGATTCATCCTTCAACAGTTCCCTATAATCTCCATACGCCTTGTCTACACAAAGTTGTTCGGCCTTTTGCTGAGCCACATCCAGGTTTATATCGGCCAATGCCACCACATCTACATACCCCAGCCGTCTTAAGGCCTCAATATGGGCGGGTCCTATGAACCCTGTCCCTATAACCGCTGCTTTTATTCTACCCATAGATTGCGCCCCCTTTATGTTTATAATGTTTCTTTATTCATCTTATGTCTCTCTATTTATTTTCCTCGAAAACTTCACACTGTCCTTATATAGTTCTACCTGGAACTTACATCTGTCTCCCCTGACCAGCGACTGTGTATATTCAAATACTTCCTTGTTCTCCAAATAACCTATCCGCTCAACGAAATACCCTGTTGTTCCCAGCTTGCAGTCCAGCAGCTCAGCTTCCCTGCTCTTTAAAATTATGGGCTCATAGGTCTCAGTTGCGCAGTAGGGCTGCACCTTATATTCGTTCATAAGAATATTGTATAAGGATTTATCTGTCAATGCCTGTTTGGTCAATTGGCTACATAAGTATACGGGGATAAAGGTAGTCTCTAATAAAAGCGGCTCATCATTGGCCAGCCTGATCCTGACAATCTTGAATACCTGACTATGGTTTTCTATCAATTTCATAGTCTTTATCAGGTCAAAGGAGCCGGTTATCTTTTTAAACTCCAGTATTTTAGATTTTGGTTCCAAGCCCTGCTCCCTCATTTCAGAAGAAAAGCTGTAAAGGCTGTCCAATTTCCTTTTCAATTTTGGGGTGGAAATGAATGTCCCCTTTCCCCTTCTTCGATATATAAGGCCTTCGTTCTCCAGACTGGCAAGAGCCTGCCTTATAGTACTTCGGCTGATGCCGTACGCATTGCACAGCTCCGTTTCAGATGGAAGCATATCTCCGGGCTTTAATATATTTGCTGCTATACCGCGTTTTATTATGCCTATTATCTGATAGTATAAAGGAACATTGCTTTCACCGTTTAAATGGTTTTCCAAAATAAAATT
>JBMNSO010000165.1:0-3969 GCA_050945235.1 Mahellales bacterium | reverse complement strand
TTCTTATATCCACCAACTTTAACTTAACCTTATCTTCAAGCCCGTTCATCAACAGGCTCCTGCCGGCCATCTCAAGTACATGGGGCTGTATGTCTATGCCCAGGATCTCTGCGGCCATGGTCCTGCCCGCCAGGAGTATGGGTATAATGGCAGTACCGGTGCCCAGGTCTATCACCCTGTCGCCCTTTCTCACCTCTGTGAAATGGGCCAGCAGCACGGCGTCCATACCAAAACAAAAAAACTTTGGGTTCTGAATTATCTTAAGGCCCTTATACTGGAGATCGTCTATCCTCTCGCCCTGTTTTAGGGGTATGTCCATATAAAACCTGCACCCTTCCATTCATCGATCTATGCATTAAATTCATCGATCTAGATCTATGTATTATAAATCGCCTAATATTTGTTGCCATTTGTTGCTGTAAGTAGACCAATAGGTGTTGCTGTAAGTAACCTACAACTTATCGTTCATCCAGCTTTTTTATATTGTTAAAATAGTACATTATATCATCCCTGGTTATCGGTCCGGGATGGACATACCTTATTATACCATCCCTGTCAATGAAAAAGGTAGTGGGTACGCTCCAGATACCGTATTTATAAGCAGCTTCGCCCTCATGGTCAAGGAGCACCGGGAAGGTATAGCCTTCATCTTCTATGAATTTTTTCACCCACTGCCCGCTATCCAACTCATCCCTGTATTGAGATGGTATGCTCCTGTCCTCGGAGATGGTCAGGTTAACAGCTAAAATAGCCAGGTCTTCGCTGTCCTTATACTCTTCATACACTGCCTGGATATCCGGCATCCCCATCAAACAGGAAGAACACCAGGTGGCCCAGAAATTCAGCATCACTATACGTCCCCGAAGACCAAAAAGGCTGATTTTCTCGCCCTTTAAATCCTTTAGGGTAAAATCCACCGTTTCTATATCCAGCATTTCCTCCGGCGATCGGTCCAGATCACCGTCACCGGCGCCATCTCGACCCTTGCCGTCCTCGGCCGCTTCTTCACCTTTGCCCTCATCGGCGGGACCTTGACCCTTGCCGTTCCCGATGCCGTCTTTCTCTCTATCATCCCGGCCGGCACCTTCCTCCTTACCGTCCCGGCTAGTATCTTCCTCCCTATCGTCCCCACCGTCACCTTCCTCCACTCCGGTCGGGCCTTTATCCGGCTCAGTATGCCGGCCTTCGTCCCCTGTACAGCTACAGGAAGTAGTAAGGATAATTAATACGATTACAAAAATCAATACAACTGCCTTGACCCTCACATTATCCCCGATTTTAAATAGCATATTTTATCTCCCTTCCAGCAAAGAAAATCCGTTGTACCTAAAAGTGATGTCATAAAAATATTATTGGCCTAATACACCTTATATATAAGCAGCGGCGTTTTTCACTCCTACTTCACATCCAAAATGACAAAGAGGTGATATAATGAACCCCTTAATTTTTATCCCCGGCCTGTACGGCAGCATGTCGAAGGAAATAATACCCGGTACCGGTGACTGGTCCTTCGGTATTGCAGGTTATGTATATAACCCCTTTATAGAAAAGCTCAAGGAATTCGGCTATGAATACAACAAAAACCTTTTCGTCTGCCACTATGACTGGCGACTGGATATCGAACAATGTACGGAAAAATACCTGATATCTTTTATTAAGGAGCACAAAAGCCACCGGGATGAAAAGTTTGATATAGTAGCCCACAGCATGGGCGGGCTAGTAGCCCGATGCTATATCCAGGGGCCCCATTACCAAAACGATATCCAAAACCTCATTATGGTCGGAACACCCCATTTCGGCTCACCTAAGTCCTACTATGCCTGGGAAGGTGGTACCACGCCACCGGACGATTCCCTGGCCGGGTCCTTTACTTCACTGTTCATAAAAGGCTTTCTTTGGATCATTAGCCAACTGTACGACTACCCCAACGCTGCCGAAGTAGTCAGGCGGCATATGCCCTCCATCTCCAACTTCATGCCCACCATAGAACACCAGCCCTATCTGGTAAAAAAGGTGAAATCCACCCGCCAGTTCGTGCCCATATCATGGATGAAACACCGGAATACCATGGTGGAAAACCTCAACCGTAACCTGCCCAAACTTTTTAACAAAGGTATCAATATTATCAATATCGTCGGCAAGGGATTATCCACCATAACCTATATAAAGGTAGCCAGGTCCAAAGGCGAAGGCCTTTGGGAGGACGGCGAGCCCACCGGCGTTATAAAGACCAATAACGGTGACGGCACCGTCGTGGCCTCCTCGGCCCAGGGCTGCGGCGGCCCGTCCTTTATCATAAAATCCAATCACACCAGCCTCTTAAACGACGGGGTGTATATCATCGCCGATGCACTGGATGCCCGGTATGTCGCCATGGAAATGCCCGAGCCCATACCGGAAAAATATATCAGCCTGCTGGCCAAGGGGCCGGTCAGCTTAAACCTGTTAAATCCCCCGGCTAAGTATCATTACATGGATAATTGGATAATCATCCAAGACCCGGGCAGCACAAAATATACCCTTCAAGTGACGGGCACGGGCAGCGGTGAATTCTCCCTGGCAGCCGATAGTAATTACCTTACCTTTGACAAACTCCAGTCCCTGACCTCCACCATTACCGTCAACGAAACCAAGGAATATACGATACAGCTAAAACCCTTTAAGGGCGGGGTGTCCTTAAGGAAGGTTTAGTAAAAACCCCCCAGGCCGGAAAAGTAATCGATATAAATCATTATACCGATGATAACCAGCAGTATACCGCCTATTATCTTTATTATCCCCATATACTTCTTCAATGCTTCCAGATATTTGTACAAATACCTGATACCTACCGCCAGCACCAGAAAGGGCAGGGCCAACCCGGCAGAGTACACTGCCAGCAGTACCACGCCCTTGTACAGGGTACCCAGCCTGCCGGCCATGATCAGAACCGAGGACAGCATGGGACCTATACAGGGGGTCCATCCAAAGCTGAAGCCTATCCCCAAGGCCAGGGAGGGTAAAAAGCCATAACCCTTTACATCCAGATTAAGCCGCCTTTCATAATTGAGAAAGGGAATATTAATAATTCCCGTATAAAATATACCGAATACTATAACCACAACACCGCTGACTTTTCTGATTATATCGCCATGGACGAGCAAAAACCTGCCCAGGCCGCTGGCGGCGGCTCCAAGCAGCACAAAAACCACCGAAAAACCCAGTATAAACCCTAATGAGTTTATGAGCAGCCTATTTCTCGGGCCCTCGCCCTCCTTAAGGTCGTCGATGGAGCTGCCGGCCAGGTAGGCAATATATACAGGCACCAGGGGCAGGACACAAGGGGAGAGGAACGATGCCAGACCCTCTAAAAATACCAATAGTGCCGGGACTTCCCTTATCATGTTTTGTCCCCTTTCATGGTCTATCTTTTGTACTTATACATACCCTAAACAACTGTATTTAAACAATTCTTTTTATTAGGGAAATAAAGACCTTCGGTCAAGGTTAACCGAAGGCTTGGTAAATTTTATATAAAGATGGGGGTTTTAAAGTTGTTTGCACCAACTTTCAACTTTATTATACACAATTCTACGATATTTTACCATAGTTTCTGAAAAATTTAGTCAATATTTTTCCCAATATGAGAACACAGCCCTACGGAACGTAAAAACAAAAAAACCTTTAAAATACATCTTGTAGTTGCCGTGGGATTATGAGATAATACACTATATGTAAACAAAGAATATGAGATAATAGTCGAAATATGACTTGAATTCTGACCGAAACTAAAAATAATTTTAAGAAAAATCAAGGGCGGTGTGGAAATGGAATATTATGGGGTTAGACGCCGTAAGAAAAAGAGCGTATTTAAAAGGGTAGTTTTGATAATAGTATTGATAATTATAGGACTTCTCATAGCGGGTGGTTTGTACATATATTCACTGCTGGACAAGGTCCAGGAAAATCCTTTGAAGGAGACACCCGAAG
>JBMNSO010000164.1:0-4035 GCA_050945235.1 Mahellales bacterium | reverse complement strand
AGTTTTCAAGGTCCAATGCCCTGCCGGCTTTATTGCCGACATCCTCTATATTAACACATCCATTTCTATGTGTCAATATGTTTTTTCCTTCCTAATTACCCATCCTTTGCGCCTTCCCTGCGACGCCCAATTAATATATCATATATCGATCATGTTCTTCAATCGCCGTATAAGAGCTTTGCATTGAATTAAAACATGCTATCAGCTCAATAAGCAGTTTTACTCCCTAATGTTATGTTTAGCATATTTTTTTCTTATCCCTCATTGCTGTCTTCTATTATTTCTGCCCTCAATTTTACATCTAATACATCTGATAATATAACAGTTCTTACATATAATATATAGTTTTCCTCATTTATTGATACAATTCTTTCATTAAATACTTGAAAAATCATATCCACATCCACATCCTGAATCCTTTTGCCCAACTGATCCTTTAATAAATCCTTGGCATACTTTTCAAGGGCTATCAGTTCCAGGTCACTTCCTCGAAAATCCAATTCAACCTTAATATCAGTAACCACTAAGTACTGGTATTTATTTAAGCTGCTTTCCAGCTTCTCCAATTTATTGGTCTTATCCATAATTTCTGCGCTTTGGCCTTCGTTAATCTGATATAAAAGATCAAGCCTGCTGGCAAATATGCCGTTAAATATGGTTATCCCTATGATTGCGCCCAGAATAAAGCTTGCTATAATGCTGTGATATCTTTTTATTCTATTTTTAATATGATACTTTATTTTCCCATGCCTAGCGATCATAGTGTTTCCCATTTCCCTATAAGATATATAATCAGATGCCCGGCCTGGGCCCCGGCAAAGGCGCTGATAATATACAGGATCTGCTTTGTTACTGCTCCCAGCTCGCCCTCCAAAAGACCAAGCTCCAGTATTTTAAAAGAAGAAAAGGTTCCACCCAGGGCCACAACAATAGCCCATATTTTCATCTTCTGGGCAAAGTCCAGCATGGTTTTCATCGTAGGCTGCCCTGCAATAAATGCAACAAAAGCGCCGCATAGGGAAGCACCGACTATAACGCCAAAGGCTATGAAAAAGTTGAAAAGCAGGTTGCTGGCGAACTTACTCATCTTCATCATCCTAATAAATATGTTTCATTTTAAATATATTAGGATAGGAAGAATTTCATTCTGAAATAAGGTGTTTAAGGATTGTCTCCATCTTGATAAACATGTTTTTTGGAATCTATATAGTTTACAGCACTTAGGGCGGCCAACTGCCCCTGACCCACCGCCTTGGCCAGTTGATAAGGCTTGCCGGTACAGTCACCTGCCGCAAACAGACCTGGGATATTGGTAGCCATATGCCTGTCGGTCTTAATATGGTTATCATCGGTCTCGATACCCGGAATCAGCTGAATTGCGGGGATCATCTCCCTTATTATGAATACTCCGTCCACTTTTAAGGTCAAATCCTCCAGGTATAGGTGGGTTACATATTCCTCCCCGGCAATTTTCTTTACCTTACCCCTGGCCACCTTAATCTGTGAATTAATGTTCCTAATATCGTCATACATGGGTATATAGTACACCCTTTTAGCCAACTCCGATAAATAATTGGCCTCCTGTTCGCCTTCGGATATATAACTTATGATGGCAACATCCTTATCCCTATACAACGGCCCATCACAGGTGGCGCAATATCCCACGCCTTTGCCAAGGAGCCTGTCCTCCCCGGGCAGATACCTAAATACCGCAACCCCTGTGGCCACCACAACGGTTTTTGCATTGTATATATGGTTGCCGGATACCAGGCTAAACTGGTTGTCCATCGGATATATGCTGTCTATCTTCCTTTTGGTTATGCTGATATTCATTTTTTCAATATGGTTTAGAAAGGCGGTTCTCAGGTCTTCGCCTGAAGTATTGTAAAACCCTAAATAGTTATCTATCCTGGGTGTCCTGTGCATTTTGGGGCTACAGAATTCACCGCCCAGCACTATCACCCTTTTATTCCTTATGACTGCATTAACCGCAGCCGATAGCCCCGCCGGTCCGCAACCTACGATTGCTATATCGTACAAGGTATCCCGATCCTCCATAACAAAACCTCCCTCCTTAAGATAAAAAACGGGCAATTATATTATCCATAATTATGCCCATACATCATATTAATTAGTATATTTATATATATACACAATATATCTTGTTGTAAACAATCCATAATGGCTAAATATCTGAAAGAACATCTTTAATACAAGCAGAAACGCAATCGGCGCATAATATGCAGTCCCTGTGGGTCCTATAATCCCTCACGGGGTCCAGGCCCATAGGACAGGCTTTGTTACACAAACTACAGCCCGTACAGCCTTCCCGGTCATATCGCTTTTTCAGATATTGTGAAAACATGGCCGCGCCGTTGGCCATGGTGCCCATAGGACAAAAACTGCACCAGCTCCTCCTCGATAGAAACAGCGACAAAATAATGGCCACCAAGGTAGTTATACCGATGATGATAACAAATACCCTGCCTACCGCCGCAGCATCCGGCCATGCCTTCGATATGCCCAAGGCAAAGTTGCCCATCAATATGGCCATCACTGCCAGCCTAAAATATATATTTTTAAAAATCTCAGGTATCCTGTTATTGCCGGATATACCCTTAAAGAATCTATCCAATATCCCGCCCCTGGGGCATATATTCCCGCACCACAGCCTGCCCCTAAAAAAGGCTACCACCACAGGTCCCAGCATACATATTATGGCAATGAGGCCTATGATCGGGTAAAACCAACCCAAGGTTAAAAATACTACTATTAAAAGCCAACTCCAATTTGATAAAAAGGATAAAACTTTGTTGCTGTTCATTAATCATCCTCCTACTCTTGCAATTTATTAGTCGGTAAAATGATAACCGGAATATCATACCGGTATCCGCCAGTATCCGCCGGTATCCGATTCGGGGTGAATAAACTTGGATACTACCCCTGCCCCGTATATGTATATACTATGGTAAAACCATAAAAAAATCAAGTCGTATTTATAAGAATTGATAATCATATAATTTAAAAATTCGGTGAGAAGAATTCCAACACAAAAGGAACCGACCCCTGGTTTAAAACCATTGGGTCAGTCCCCTTGCTCTGTCTGTGTTATCTCATTATATTTCTGTTTGATCTTTTTTAGATCCTCCCAGGCATCCCTCTTTTTGGCGGGATCCCGCAGCAATGCCGCCGGATGATAAGTAGGCATCAGGTAATAGCCCTTACGCTGGAACCACTTGCCCCTGTCCCTGGTAATCCTTATATCCCGGCTTATAATATACTTGGCAGCAGTAGCACCCAAGCACACTATTATTTTGGGCTTTAATTTAAAGACCTGGTACCTTAAATAGGGTAAACAGGCCATGGCCTCGGCCTCCTCCGGAACCTTGTTGCCCGGTGGCCGGCATTTTACTATATTGGTTATATAAATGTCTTGTCTGTCAAAATCAATGGCCTCTATCATTTTTGTTAAAAGCTGGCCGGCCTTACCCACAAAGGGCCGGCCCTGGATATCCTCGTGATACCCCGGACCCTCCCCCACAAACATTATGGGCAGCCTGGCCTGACCCTCCCCCGGCACCGCCAGGGACCTGGTTTTGTGGAGTTTGCATTTGGTACAGTATTTAACGGCTTCTATCAACCTGTCCACGGTCTCACCTCAAAAAAATCAAAGTCCCAGCCAATTTATACGGTCCTTTAAGTCCTTAAAACAGTCAGATTTCAAAAAATCGTCGGGATATCTTTCGGAACACATCATGGGATGCCTGCTGGCATATATCTTGCCCAAGGTTATATACCGGCTGTAGGATATGGCATCATTGCCCCAGAGAAACCATGTGAGCCCTTTGTTTTTACTCGCCATGTATTTGACAAGGTCTACCGCAAAACCCTTCCATATGGCCCTGTGGCTGCCCGGCCTGCCGATTTCACAGGTGAGATAAGCATTTAACATCAATACACCCTGGTCTTCCCAGGCCCCGAAGAGTTGATTGGGGGGAAGAATTTTAAACCTGCCCTCCCTTATCTCCTTTTGTA
>JBMNSO010000163.1:0-4040 GCA_050945235.1 Mahellales bacterium | reverse complement strand
ATTCTTTGCGAAATTTCTGTTTAGAAAGAATATATAGCAACTATTCAAAGATTAACGTAGCTGATTTCCACCATTTTTGTGAACTTTTTAAACTTTTTAAGATGGAGGTACAAAACTGCCAATTGACTGGGAAAAAAGAAATGTAAAATCTGCGGGCTTCTATGTTGAAGAAACCTTTACAGGATATGGCTTTTAAGATATACGGGTTTCCAATGCAATAAGTATTGAAGAGCTAATTTCCTACAATATTACAATAGTAATGCCTCCACATTGTGCCTGCTTAGATCTTCATCCTTTCTCAGATAGGGATATTTATTGACAACAGATTTTGCACACTGGTTGGAAATGCTCCATTCTTCGCCTGGTATGAAAGTCTTAACAATACCCCTCAATTTGGGTTGATTTAATACCTTTCTCAGAGATACTCTTAGTTTCCCTCCAACCCCTGTAGACCCATATCCGTGGATAACCTTAAGGGCAACAATGCCATTTCGCTTGGCATCGCATATTTCCGTAATCAATTTCTGTTCTGCCATTTTCACGGTAGGCATTCCTTGTTTAATATTGATTTCCTTATATTTCTGTGGCACCATTTTCACTCCTATACTTTCGCGCTTTTCCATACAAAGCACATATTGTTGTATATTCCCGGTGGGAAATTTTAAAAGTATCATTAATTGAGAACTTTGACTCATATTATAATATTACTGTTTAAGACTATTATACTATGGTATCCTATGCTTTACTACTTCTCAGCCTTTATTCATGATACGCACTTCTATAAGGCAATTGAATTGGTTGCTAATTTTGTTTAAATAAAAAAATTTCAGGTTGTTGTATGTTATTATAATAGGGAAGGTTGGTGAAAGGGGAGCTTTTATACCATGAAATTTGTAATGTCTTACAGCTGCGGAAAGGATAGTGCCTTAGCCCTTTACCGTATGCTACAAAAACATCATCGGCCCGTTGGATTGTTGGTGATGATAAATAAAGGACAGCAGCGTTCCTGGTTCCACGGGGTGGACAAACCTCTCTTGGAAGCTGTTTCAAAATCCGTCAATATTCCGCTGATACTTTGCGAGTGCAAGGGCAGCGATTACAATGCCGCCATGGAGTTGGGCGTTGCCGGTGCAAAGGAATTAGGTGCAGAGGTGGCTGCTTTTGGGGATATAGATATAGAAGAACATCGGGAATGGTGTACCCAACGGTGCATACCGTCGGGTTTGAAGGCAGTTTTTCCCCTTTGGCAGGAAGACCGGCTGGAATTGACCAGGGAAGTAATAGACCTGGGTTTCAAGGCGGTCGTAAAGTGTGTTGAAAAGGCTAAAACCCAGCCGGAGTTCTTGGGGGCTACCCTTAATCATAAATTGGTATCGGAAATTATTGCCGGGGGAGCCGACGGGTGTGGAGAAAACGGTGAGTATCATACCTTTGTATATGACGGGCCCATTTTTTCATATCCCTTATCAATAGAGATGGGTAAGGTACTGGACTTTAGTACCCATGCCGCTATTGATATAAAATATAAGCCCTCTACTTAAAGTATTCATAAGGGCGTAATGGGGCATATACGCTCAAGGATCATTGATATTAACGGCAATATATGTGATAAAAACCTTGACAAGCGGATATGTCAATGTCCTCATTACCAACGAAGAGACAGCTATGGAAATAATGAAACTTCAGGATATAAATTTCAGAATATAAAATGTTAACATATAAAGCGAAATCTGATCAAAGGGAGAGAACACATAATGAATACAACAAAGAAAACCTGCATCGATGAAAAAATTAACGATAATCTGGCCTCCATGATTGACCATACTCTGTTAAAACCGGATGCAACAGTAAAGCAGGTAACAAAACTATGCGAGGAAGCAAAGGAGTATAAATTTGCATCGGTGTGCGTAAATCCGGGGTATGTGGCCCTGGCCGCACAGTTGCTAAGGGGTACCGGCGTTAAGACCTGTACCGTAATAGGCTTTCCACTGGGTGCTACCACTACAAAAACAAAGGTACAGGAAGCTAAGGAAGCTTTGGAAAACGGGGCCGAGGAAGTTGATATGGTAATAAACGTAGGTGCCTTAAAGTCCGGGGACACAGACCTGGTTAAGAATGATATAGAAGCGGTGGTTAACGCTGCTAAGGGCAGAGGTATAGTAAAGGTAATTATAGAAACATGCTTGTTAACCGATGAAGAAAAGGTAAAGGCATGTAAAATTGTAAAGATGGCAGGTGCCGACTTTGTCAAGACTTCCACGGGTTTTAGCACCGGCGGGGCGACGGTAGAAGATATACGGCTGATGAGAGAAATAGTAGGACAGGACATGGGGGTAAAGGCGTCTGGTGGCATACGGGACTACGAGACGGCCATGGCGATGGTTAATGCCGGGGCCAGTAGAATAGGGGTCAGTGCATCGGTGGCTATAGTAAATAGGCAAGGCAGTTATAGCAATAAAGGCTATTAGACTTTACATTTGGAGGGATTAGTATAGCCCAAAACATGAGGGCAGTGGGATTTGTGGCAGTGGGATTGTTTGCTTCTGGGGATGTTAGATGTGTGGAAGTGGATATTCCGCAACGGTTTTACGTGAAGGGTCGATTATCGCAGCACCTTCTTTTCATATGGTTATTGCTGTTATTGCTAATTTATAGACCTAGCGCGTAATATTTGTTATAATATGGATAAAAAAAGAAGGGGGAAAGGTTATGGGATATGGTATAAGTTCCTTTGTATGGACATCACCTTTTTCGGATGCAACTTTGGATTTGCTTGACAAGGCAAAGGATATGGGTTTTGACTATTTTGAGATTTGTATCGAAGACCCCTCCACCATCAATGTACACAAAATAAAGCCGGCGCTACAAAGAGTGGGTATAGGAGCCCTAATCTGCGGCGCCTTTGGGCCTGCCAGGGATATAAGCTCTGAGGATCCTCAAATAAGGCAGCAGGGTATAGAGTACATAAAATGCTGTGTAGATTTTGCTGCCCAATTGAACAGTGACTTGGTTTCCGGACCTATGTACAGCGCAACCGGCAAAGCCAGGCTGCTAACCGACAGCGAAAAGGAGCAACAGTGGGACTGGGCGGTGGAGGGTTTAAAGGTTTGTGCCGATTATGCCGCAGCCAAAGGAGTTAAACTGGCCATAGAACCCCTAAACAGGTTTGAGACGGATTTTATAAACACGGTGGACCAGGGTCTGGAACTGCTGACCAGAATAGGATATGACAATGTGGGATTTTTGCTGGATACCTTTCATATGAACATTGAGGAAGTAGATATTGCTGCCGCCATAGAGCGGGCTTCAGGCAAGGTGTTTAATTTTCATGCATGTTCCAATACCAGGGGGACTCCGGGGGAAGATCATCTGGACTGGGCTTCAATTGCCAAGGCTTTGGACAGGATAGGCTACACCGGTCCCATCGTGATAGAATCCTTTACAACAAAAATAACTGAAATTGCAAAGGCAGTTTCCCTTTGGCGACCACTAGCGGCGTCACAGGACGAGCTGGCAAGGAAGGGCCTTGCCTTCTTAAAGAAAACCTTTGGATGATTCGATAACCCCATACCCAAAATAAATGTCACAAAAACTCCCCATGATGCATATACTATATTAATATTCTATGTATTTGGGGGGGTCAAGGTGGCAGTATCAGAAAAGAGGCTATACCAGAGATATTTCGTTATTCTTAACCAAGGGGATAGGGGTTATGGAATCCCGGGAGGAAAAGAACCCACCGGATATGCTAAAATTGAGGTAAGAAGCAACAATGGCAGGATGACTGCATTGTTCCAGAACCTTAAACAAATAGATAACAATAAGGGCTTTTACAAGGTGTATATGGTTTCCAAGAGTGGTGGTAGCGTTACGCCTGTCAAAGTAGGCCCGGTAGAAGTAGACCAATGGGGCAAGGGAAATGTTGAATGGGAGTTCAATCCTGTCGATGTGGGAGGAAGTGGCCTGGACATAGAAAAATTTAATATAGTAACCCTGGCGTACATACCGGAACCATTGGATAAGGACATTAGTATATGTTT
>JBMNSO010000162.1:0-4055 GCA_050945235.1 Mahellales bacterium | reverse complement strand
CTGGCGGCGGATGCCGCCGTTAAGGCCGCCCTTGTGGATTTGATAGAGATACGGTTGTCAAGGGGTATGGGAGGAAAATCCTTTATCGTTCTGACCGGGGCAGTGGCCAATGTCAAGGCCGGTGTGGAGGCGGGATGCAGTGTCGTGAAGGCTGACGGCCTGCTAGCGGGTTATTCTGTAATTCCAGCTCCCCATGGGGATCTAAAGGGGTTTATATGGTGAGCGCTTCCATGGGATTAGAACCCATTTACAGGATATAGGGAGGAATATTTATGTTTTATGGTAGGGTAATAGGTTCTGTTGTGTCCACCGTCAAAGATGAAAAGCTCAAGGGTTTGAAGCTGTTGGTGGTACAAAAGACCAATTACGCCGGGGAAGACGAGGGAGAGGCCATAATTGCGGTGGACTCCGTTAGGGCTGGCGTGGGTGATTTTGTGTTCATGACCCGGGGTAAGGAAGCTGCTATTCCCTTGAGGGACGAAAACGTTCCAGTCACCGATATTTTAAGGGATAAAGGTGCTCCGGTGGATGCCGCCATAATAGGTATAATAGACAGGGTATCGGTGAAATAAGTAATGCGGTGTGAGGTATAATATGTTTATAGGCAAGGTGATAGGTTGTGTTATCTCTACATGTAAGGACAAAAACCTGATAGGCAAGAAGCTAATGATAGTCCAGCCCAAATCCGCCGGTGATTCTAAGACATCAGTGATAGCCATTGACTGTGTTGATGCGGGTGTGGGCGATACCGTGATCTATGTAATGGAAGGCGGGTCCTCTAGGCAGGCAGCCCAGTGTCTTGAAGGACCGGTGGACGCCGCCATTGTCGGGGTGGTGGATTATGATGTATGATAAGGTACACGGTGGGAGCTTGATAAGGACGGGTATTTCAAACAGGCATATACATTTGTCCCGAAATGACCTTGAGCTCTTATTTGGTCCAGGATATAGATTAACTAAGATAAAGGAGCTGTCTCAACCCGGTCAGTTTGCGGCAGTTGAAAGAGTAACCATTATCGGTCCTAGGGATAGTATCAGGGATGTCAGAATCCTGGGCCCGGAAAGGAAGGAAACCCAGGTTGAGGTATCGAGGACTGATATGTATAAACTTGGGGTACAGGCACCGGTCAGGGACTCAGGGGATATCGAAGGCTCGCCGGGGGTGATGATAATTGGTCCAAAGGGAGTTGTTCAGCTAGTAAAGGGTGTAATATGCGCTAAAAGGCATATCCACATGACACCGGAGGATGCACGGCATTTTAATGTATGGGATAAACAAGAGGTACGGGTCAAGGTTTTAAGCCAGAGAGGACTTATATTTGAAAATGTACTTATTAGGGTAGATGACAGTTTTGCCCTGGAGTTTCATGTGGATACCGATGAGGCCAATGCCGCCTGGCTTAATAACGGCGACATGGTAGAGATAATAAGATAATGGGATATAAGATGTGCGATTGGTTGAAGCAATAAAGGTGTTCTAATTTTGTAATAAATTAATCATGGAAATGACACTAAAGGGAGGAACATATGAAGATATTTATCCTAAACTGCGGTGGTTCGTCGGTTAAATTTCAGTTGATGAATATGCCGGGGTTCAAGACTATGGCAAAGGGCTCGGTGGAACGGGTGGGCAAGGAAGATGCGGTGTTTAAGTTCCAGGCCAGGAATGAGAAAGAACTGGTATCGGTAATGAATGTAGCCGACCATCAACAGGGTATTGAAATTATACTCAAGATGCTACTGGACCCTGAAAATAGGCTGGTAAACAGCATGGACGAGATAGATGCCATCGGTCATAGGGTGGTTCACGGTGGGGAAAAGTGCAAAGACTCGGTTCTTATAGATGATACCGTGCTGGAAAATATCAAGGCCTGTGCAGGGCTGGCTCCCCTTCATAACCCGGCCAGTATTGCAGGCATACAATTCTGTAGCTCGGTCTTTAAGGGCATACCCCAGGTAGCGGTTTTTGACAACGGTTTACACCAGACCCTGCCGGAATACACCTATTTATATGCCTTACCTTATGAGTATTATAAAAAATACGGTATCCGCAAGTACGGGTTCCATGGTATAGCCTTTAGGAGCATAGTCCAGGGTGCAACAAAGCTACTGGGTAGGCGATACGACGACATGAAGATCGTGTCTTTGATGCTGGGCAGCGGTACCACCGCCAATGCCATGAAATATGGCCGGTCTATTGAGATAAGTACCGGTTTTACTCCATTGGAAGGTCTTATCCAATCAACCAGGGCGGGGGATATTGACGCTGCCGCTGTGCTGTATTTGATGAAAAGAGAAGATATTTCACCATCAAGGATGGAGGATATCCTTAATAAGGAAAGCGGTTGGCTGGGTTTGTCTGGGGTCAGCAATGACATGCGGGAGATACATAATGCTGCTTTGCAGGGTGATAACCGGGCCAATACCGCCATAAGGGCTGTAGTCCATAGAATAAAAAAATATATAGGTGCCTATTGTGCCGTTATGGGTGGCATGGACGTGCTGGCCTTCTCCGGCGGGGTAGGAGAGAATGCATGGTATATAAGGGAAATGGCATGCCAGGACATGGCATATCTTGGGTTGGAATTGGACAAAGATCGCAATAAGGGTCTAAAGGGCGAGGGACTGATCAGTACGCCCCAGTCCCGCGTGAAAATAATAGTGGTTAATGCCAATGAAGAAGAAATCATTGCACAGGATACCTTTGATATTGTATCCAGAATGTAGCTATAAAACCATTAAAACAATACATAATATTACGCACATACCAATTAGTGAGAAAAAAACTAAAAGATGCTCCTTTTCCTTGGGGTTAAGCAAGAACTCATTAGGAGTATCATATTTTTTTCTTTTCCTGAAGATTTTTTTGAATGCTGACAACAGGGTCATAATTATTACCTCTTCTCCTACTTTGTATAGGCTTTGACTAACCGTAATTTTAACATATTGATTTCCATGGTTCCATGGTAAATATGGCCCAAAGGCCATGGATTTTAGTACTACCCGGTTTGTTTGCAGGTTTTTGTATCGGTTACCGGTATAGCTTAACAGGATAATTGAGCAGGATTTTCCAGATTAACGTCGAATAGAAAATTAAAGGGTAAAAAAGAAACTTTATGAGGGGGAATAAGATACATGGCAGACATATCTATAAAGGAGACGACCTACGGTCAATATGGTAAGTGCATTGCTTTGTCCAACGGAAGGGTAGAACTGATGGTTACAGTGGACATGGGCCCCAGAATAATACGTTTTGGTTTTTCGGGCAAGGAAAACGAATTGTGCGAAAATGCTCCTACCACCGTGGAAGTAGGGGAGGGTCAATGGAAGCTGATGGGCGGTCACAGGCTGTGGCATAGCCCCGAAAGCAACCCAAGGACGTACATGCCGGATAACCAGCCCGTTGAGTGGAGGGAAATAGACGGGGGTATAAGGGTTATACAGCAGGAGGAGCCATGGGTGCAAATAGTTAAGGAAATGGACATAAAGCTGGCGAGCTGCTGTAACAAGGTTAGTATTGTCCACCGCCTGACCAACAAGAATGCATGGCCGGTGGAGTTGTCGGTATGGGCATTAACGGTAATGGCAGCGGGCGGCAAGGAGGTCGTTCCCCAACCCCAGCGAGATACGGGTCTGTTAGCCAACCGTCTGGTGGCGCTGTGGCCTTATGCTAAAATGAATGATCTCAGGGTATACTGGGGCGATAAATACATCACCCTCCAGCAGGATGCCAGTGTTGATACTGCCTTTAAACTGGGTATACCCAATGAAGACGGATGGGCTGCGTATTTCAACCACGGCAATTTATTCATTAAAAGGTATCACCATAGGATGGATGCACAATATCCTGACTTTGGCGTTTCCTATGAAACCTATACAAATGATTACATGGTAGAGATGGAATCGTTATCTCCCATGACTTTGCTGCAACCTGATGAGACGGTTGCCCATGTTGAGGAGTGGGAGCTGATAGAAGGGGTACCGGTGCCGTCCAATGATGAAGGGGATATCCATAGGATAGTGAAGGAATACATCAGCTGCTGCGGATGTTGTGA
>JBMNSO010000161.1:0-4105 GCA_050945235.1 Mahellales bacterium | reverse complement strand
GTAAACAATTATCTGTTTGCATCCTAGGGTTTTGAACTGTCCAAAATATCTTTGCAATTTCCTAAATCTTAACTTTCATATTATGATAGTAAAATAAAATATTTGGCTATATTTGTCTGTCTTTTGCAAGTTTAATCTTTTTATATTTCATATTATAGCATCTTATAATAGATTTGTATAGCTTTTTTTAACGCAAACAAAAAAAATAGGCTTGCGCCTATTTTTTTTGTTTCAAATATTTATCAATGGACTGGGCAGCTTTCTTGCCCGCCCCCATGGCTTGTATAACTGTTGCAGCACCGGTTACTGCATCTCCACCTGCATATACTCCCCCTCTACTGGTTTGTCCTGTTTCTTCATTTATTATAATACCACCCCAAGGTTGAGTATCGATACCGGTAGTAGTCTTGGCAATTAACGGATTAGGAGCGGTACCTATTGCCATAATTACCACATCAACATCCAATACGAATTCAGAACCCCTTATGGGTATGGGACGTCTTCTGCCCGATTCATCCGGTTGCCCAAGTTCCATTCTTATGCATTTTATGCCCGTTACCCATCCGTCTTTGCCCAGTATCTCCACAGGATTAGTTAAAATATTGAATATTATACCCTCTTCTTTAGCATGATGGACTTCTTCCCTCCTGGCCGGCATTTCCGCTTCCGAACGTCTGTACACAATATACACATTATCCGCCCCTAAGCGAAGGGCACATCGTGCAGCATCCATGGCAACATTACCGCCTCCTACCACCGCTACTTTCTTGCCCTTTATTATAGGAGTATCGGACTTAGGAAAATCATAGGCCTTCATAAGGTTAACCCTGGTTAGGTATTCATTTGCCGAATATACACCATTCAAGTTTTCCCCTGGTATATTCATAAATTTTGGAAGACCCGCTCCGGTACCCATAAAAACAGCTTGATAACCCTGTTCAAAAAGTTCATCAACAGTTATGGTTTTGCCTATTATTACATTAGGCATAAACTCCACGCCTAAATCCTTCAGTGCATCAATCTCTTGTTTAACCAAGCGTTTGGGCAACCTAAACTCAGGTATTCCATATATCAATACACCACCCATCTGGTGAAGGGCCTCAAATATAGTGACCTTATACCCATATTGAGCCAAATCCGCTGCCGCCGTTAGACCGGCAGGCCCACCGCCTACTACAGCCACTTTAATTGCATCATCTTTATGTTCAACGGGATTGTTATTATTGTCTTTATTAGCCATATGATAATCGGCAGCAAAACGCTCCAACCTGCCTATTGCAACACTCTCACCTTTTTTAGATAATACACACAGCTTCTCACACTGTTCTTCCTGAGGACACACCCTTCCACAAATAGCAGGAAGGTTATTTGTCTTCAGTATTTCCTTTGCCGCGCCCTGGAAATCACCTTCCTTAATCAAAGCTATAAATTCGGGTATCCTTACGTTAACAGGGCAACCGGTAACACAAGCCGGCTTTTTGCAATTCAAACACCTTTGAGCTTCTTCCATTGCCTGTTCCTTTGTATAACCCAAAGCTACCTCGTCAAAATTGTTTCTTCTTACCTTGGGATCCTGTTCCGGCATGGCTGTTTTGTCCATTTTTAACGGCATCTACATTCACCCCCATGATTAATACTGGCTAAAGCCCTTTGTTCGTCTTCCTTATAAATTGCCTGCCTTCTCATAGCCTCATCGAAATCTACCAAATGCCCGTCAAAGTCCGGACCATCGACACATGCATACTTAACTTTGCCTCCCACAGTTACCCTGCATCCCCCGCACATGCCGGTACCATCTATCATTATTGGATTCATACTCACCGTTGTAGGGATGCCATATTCCTTTGTGAGATTTGACACAACCTTCATCATAATTAACGGACCAATGGCTATAACATGATCATATTGATGCCCCGTATCAAACAATCCCTTTGCAACATCTGTAACAAAACCCCTTTGACCATATGAACCATCATCGGTAGCAACATAAATATTGTGGGATACCCTTTTCATATATTCTTCTAGTATTATATACTCTTTACTTTTAGCACCCAATATTACATCAACGTGGGACCCTTTTTCATATAAATACTTTACCTGGGGGTACAAAGGTGCAATTCCGACTCCACCGCCAATACACAATACCCTGTTAAAGCCATCAAGTTTGGATGCCATTCCCAAGGGTCCGACAAAATCTTGTATGTGTTCGCCCTGTTCCTTCGATGCCAATAACATGGTCGTCTTCCCCACCGTCTGAAATATTATTGTAACCGTTCCCCGCTTTCTGTCAGAATCGGCTATAGTCAAAGGTATTCTTTCGCCTTGTTCATGGACCCTCAGAATAATAAATTGGCCAGGCATAGCTTTGTTGGCCACCAAGGGCGATGCTATGTCCATCCAATACAAATTTTCAGCCAATTTTTCCTTTTTTACTATTTTATACATAGAAAACCCTCCTTCTTTAATTACTTGTTTTGGCAACAACAATTGTTTTTATAGTAATATCCACATACAAAACATTTAATCCTGTTCCTTGCTCCACTTTCCTAATAATATCCTTTTTTAATTCCTTTGCCACAACGGGTATTTCTATACCGTATACTGCGGCCAATTCTATGTTTATTACTACCCCTTCTTTTCTACTCTCAATGTTCACCTTAAGGATCTTTTTAATCCAACCATTCCTGTAGCATATATGTTCTACTAAGGAACTAATTGCTGTATCTGATATGTAATACCTTCCCAAATAGCTGTAGGTTGGTCTAACTACCGTCTTTTCGCTTAAATGTATATGTTCATGCTTACCCTTAATTTTAAATATTTTTAAAGCGTCAATAAAATATCCCGAAAACTCTTTTTTGATTTCGAAGGTCGGAACAGGAATAACATGCATCCCTTGTTCTTTTCTATTTCTTCTGGCTTGCCTTATTTCCCTTTCTGTTGCTATATCCTGTATATATATTCTCTCATAGTCAAGGTTTAGCTCCAGATTCTTTATTATTTTTTCAATCATTTGTTCAGATGTGCCAAGTATCAATAGTGAATTAGGCTTGTACTGTTTTAAAGCTTGTTTAACCTGAGCTGCATGTATACTATTCATGAACAGGGCCCTTTTAATCGCGGAAATTTTTGATGGTTCCCTCTTGGCAGATGTACCGGCTATTATTTTGGTACCCTTTATCAGCAAACCATCATCTATTATATATTCGATATGCCTTTCATTAGCCACTATCAAAGCCCTGTAACTCTTACCTGTACCACTGGCTCCGATTAACGCATAAATATTCAATATTTTTCCTCTCCATCCAATGGGTATGTTATTTTTTTAACTTTTACCCTCTTATTATATTATATATCATGGAAAAGTACAATTCTGATAAGAAGAGTATGGCTCCTAAGTTGTAAGGCTCTTGTTTTTGTAATAAGCACACATTTCCCTTATGGCACATTCCCCGCATAAGGGTTTACGGGCTTTACAAATATTTCTTCCATGGTATATCAACCAATGATGGGCCCTAGACCATTTATCCCTTGGTATATTTTCCATCAATTGCTTTTCGGTTTCCAGCACACTTTTACTGTTGGCAAGACCAATTCTATTGGCAACCCTAAATACGTGGGTATCGACAGCAATGGCATCTCTGCCGAAGGCATTACTTAATACCACATTGGCAGTTTTTCTTCCCACCCCAGGGAGTTTCTGTAACAAATGGAAATCATCGGGTACCCTGCCATTGTATTGATCTATTATGATTTCACAGGTTTTTTTAATATTTTTTGCCTTTGTTTTGTACAGCCCACACCCTTTAATATACTCTTGCAATTGTTGCAAAGACAGGCAATTCATTTTTTGAACCGTTCCGTAATCCTTGAATAAAACCTCTGTCACTTTATTAACCTGCTTGTCGGTACTTTGAGCAGATAACATGGTGGCGATCAGCAATTGAAAGGGGGTACTGTATTTTAAAGCAGTAACCGGATTTGGATACTGCCTGTCCAAAGCATCGAGAATATTTTTTGACAATTGCTCGTTCAAGGTTGTCCTCCTGTACCATATGTTATTTTTCGGTATATAGTATCTACATCCTCAATATGGGCAGTCATA
>JBMNSO010000160.1:0-4128 GCA_050945235.1 Mahellales bacterium | reverse complement strand
AACCAAGTATCAAAATACTAAAATAAAAATATATTGAAAAGAGGATATACATATTGAATGAAACAATAATAAAAAATTGTGGATTTGGTAAGCATGTAGATATGATTAACAATAAAATGTGTCCATTTTGCCAAAAAGTAATTAATATGAATAATTTCAGAAACGAAATATCTAAAAAAGAATATAAAATTTCAGGGCTTTGTCAAGAATGTCAAGATAAAATATTTGGAAAGGATTAATATACTTGATAAATAAAATACATTGAAAGGAGGTTGGGTTTTGGATAAAATAAAAAGGATTCAGGAACTTACAAAATTACTTAACCAATATTCATACGAATATTATGTATTAGATTCTCCAACCATATCTGACAAACAATACGATCAATTATATAATGAATTAGAATTACTTGAAAAAGAAATGGATTATGTTCTTTCATCATCTCCGACACAAAAAGTTCAAGGTGAAGTGTTGCCATTTCTTGTAGAAGTAAAACATACTGAACCAATATTGTCTGCTGATAAATCTAAGGATATCAAAGATGTAATTAAGTTTATGAAAAATCAAGAATGTGTTCTTTCGTGGAAATTAGATGGTCTAACATTGGTTCTCAGGTATAATAACGGCAAACTTCAACAAGCAATAACGAGAGGTGGGGGTTATTCTGGCGAAGATGTTACACATACTGTAAAAACTTTCATAAATGTCCCTCTTAATATTGACTATTATGGATATCTTGAAGTGCGTGGAGAAGGATTGGTTACATTTAAAGACTTTGAAAGAATTAATGCTGAATTAGTTGCCAAAGGTAAAGAGCCATATTCTAATCCACGTAATTTAGCAGCAGGTAGTGTTCGTCAATTAGACGCTAATATTACCAAAGAAAGAAATTTATTATTTATTGCTTTTGGTATTGTTAAATGTGACAATAGAATAAATTTTAAAGATACTGAATTTGAGTTTTTGCAGGATTTAGGATTTGAAGTAGTATATCATGAAATTGTAACTAAAGATACATTAGAAAAATGGATTAATAAATTTGAATCAATGCTTCCTAATTTATCTTATCTTACTGATGGATTAATTATTGAATATGTTAGTATTCAATATGGCAAAAAGCAAGGTATTACAGGACATCATAGCAAAGCATTATATGCATTTAAATGGAACGATGATAGCTATGAAACAATATTTAGAGGTGTAGAATTAAACACTACAAGAACTGGTATGGTATCTATTACGGGAATATTTGATGAAGTTGATATTGACGGAGTAAAAATTTCTAGAGCAAGTTTGCATAACTATGATATTTTTGAAGCATTAGAATTAGGTATAGGAGATATTGTTACTGTTTATCGTGCAAATGCTGTGATTCCTCAAATAGAAGATAATTTAACACGTTCTAATACTTATAAAATAGATATGGTATGCCCTTCTTGTGGTGGGGAAATTGTAATAAAAACTCCAAAAGATGCAAGGTTTTTGTTTTGCGAGAATATACATTGTCCTGCAAAATTAGTAAGTAAATTTGTTCATTTTGTGAGTAAAGAAGCTATGGATATTGAGGGATTTTCAGAAGCAACTATTCAAAAATTCATCGACAAAGGTTTCTTGAAAACTTTTGATGACATATATAAACTTGACCAATACAAAAATGAGATAGTAAACATGGAAGGTTTTGGTATTAAAAGTTATAATAAATTAATGGATGCAATAAATAAATCAAGAAAGGTTAAGCTAAATAAATTTATTTATGCTCTTGGCATTCCCAATATCGGGAAAAGTGGTGCAAAGATATTATCCAAAGCATTCAACTATAATTGGATTGAGTTTGAAAAAGCATTATCCAATAGGTTTAACTTCAGTATCCTTGAAGATTTTGGTTATATCACAAATGATAGTTTGCATAAATGGTATGCTGATGTAGACGAAAAAAAGTTGTGGGTTAATCTTTTGGGTGATGTAGAATTTGTAAAAGAAGAGAAGAAAGAAGGATTATTTGCGGGAAGAAAGATATACTGTACTGGAACTTTTGAATCTTATAAAAAGAATGAACTTAAATCAATAGTTGAAAGTTTAGGAGGAGAATTTGCTAGTGGTTATGCTAAATCTTTGGACTATTTGGTGTTTGGTAATGTCAAAGGTAGCACAAAAGTAGACAAAGCAAAACGTGATGGTGTTCCTATATTGAGCGAAGATGAATTTTTGGAGATGATTAAAAATTAATATTTGACAAAACAATAAATTGCTAATATAATAATATTATAAACTAACTTCTATTAAAACTTTAGTCTTAGTGTGGTAGATGTAAAAAAAAGTGGAGTTAGAATAATATTAAATTAATAAAATAAAATTAGGAGGAAACATACATAATATGGGAAGAAAATTTAAAGTGGAACAAGCAGTAAGAACAAAAGTATATCCAAAGATCGGAATATTCTCTCCTTCCGGTGGTGGAAAAACTTATACTGCTTTAAGATTAGCTACTGGAATGATTGAAGAAATGGAGAGAATGAGTGGTAAAAAATATGAAATATGGTTAGCAAATAATGAAGGTAGTCGTGGTAAATATTATGCTAATGAATTTAATTATAAAATTATTGAATTAGAACCTCCGCATGAACCAGAGATGTATTATGACTTAATTGAGTATGCTGAAAATAGTGAAGAATGTGGAGTTTTAATCATTGATTCTTTATCAAAAGAATGGGCTGGTCAAGGTGGATGCTTAGATATTGCTAATAATATGGGTTCAACTTTTCAAAATGCGTGGAAAAATGTAAGTCCAAGACATAGAAGACTAATGGATAAATTAGTAGATTCTCATTTAAATATTATTGCCACTATGAGAGGAGAAGATCAATATGTAATGGAAACTGATGAAAAAGGTAAAAATAAACCTGTTAAAATTGGGATTGGTGCGAAACAAGGAAAAGATTTCGAGTATGAGTTTACTTGTACTTTTTCATTAGATCAAAAAACTAATTGTGCCGAATCGTTTAAAGATAATACTCACTTATTTGAAAATAAACCTCCTATGAAATTGACAGAAGAAGATGGTATTAATCTAATTAAATGGGCAAACACAAGTCAAATTGAACCAGAAAAAAAAGAATTTAAACCTATTAAACCTACAGAAGAAGAAAGATTGGCAAATGGTATTAAGATGATTGAGAAATTAGTAAATAAATTAAAAGAAAATGGTATCGAAGAAACAATAATTTCTAATACAATTAAAGACAATTTTATTAGTAGTAAAGGAAAACCTTCTAATAATTTTAATGCCATTAAAGATGTGGAAATTGCAACAAAAGTTTATAAAGCACTAAAAAAATTAGAGAAAGCAGAGGATAAATAATTATGTTTTTAATTGGAGAAAAAGCAAGACCGCCATTTGCTACAGTTTGGAACGTTGAAGATAAAGGCAATTATGTTCAAGGTAGAATTAGCACCAGTGAAAAAGATCAAAGAGAAGAAGGCAAATATATTAATTCTAATTGGTTTGCTAGATTTGTAGGAAAAGCTAAAGATGAATCTATGAATCTAAAAGAAAGAGATAGAATCAAAATTCTTAGTGGTAAAGTAACTAATGTTTTGTTTGGTGAGGGAGAAAATAGGAGGTCTATTCCTACTGTAGTTATTTTTGATTTTGAAATGTTAAACAATGTAAGTTATTCTAAAGAATCTCCAACAGTAGAAGATGATATAAGTGATGATGATATCCCGTTTTAGTAATAATTATTACTAAAGTAAAGGGGAGACAGCAAATCTCCCCTTATTATTTTGTAAGGATGGTGATGAATTATTATCCAAAATTTTATATTAGATGATTTTTTATGGAGTTTTAGTAGAGTAGAGGCATACTCTAGATGCCCAAAATGTTTTTACTTACAATATGTAAAATGTTTACCGTCTCTTGACGGAGTATTTGGTCAATATGGGACACTTGCACATGAAACATTAGAAAAATATCTTAAAGGTGAATTAGAAACATATGAATTAGCAACATATTACAAAAATAATTTTGATAAATATATTACAGAATATTTTCCTCCAAATAACTATGTTGATTTGAAAGAAAAATATTATAATCAAGGACTAGAATATTTTTGTAATTTTGAAGGATTT
>JBMNSO010000159.1:0-4146 GCA_050945235.1 Mahellales bacterium | reverse complement strand
TAAGCCTTCTTATGCAGTCCTTCCCTTCTTACATGCTCCATCCACCGGGCAAATTTTTCAATATCATAAATAGCCTGGGTTTGAATAAACTGGGCACCCGCCCTTATCTTTTTTATCAACCTAATATGCTGAAGTTCCTCGGGATCGGCAAAGGGATTGGCAGTTGCACCCAAAAAAAACTCCGGCGGTTTTTTGGACGGGCTCCCGCCCATAAAGGTCTTTTCCGTTTTCAATCGGGTCAGGGCCTGCAACAGCTGTATGGAATCTATATCGTATACATTCTTTGCCTGGGGATGGTTGCCAAAGGATTGGTGATCCCCGGAAAGGCATAAAAGGTTTTTTAAACCTAGGGCAGCTGCTCCGAGGAGATCGCTTTGTATGGCTATTCTATTCCTATCACGGCAAGTCATCTGGACAACGGGTTCAACACCTTCATTCAAGGCCAAATAAGAAGCAGCGATACTCGACATTCTTACAATGGCGGTCTGATTATCGGTCACATTTGCTGCATCAACGATGCCTAATAGAGCCCTGGCCTTCTTCCGTACCAGCTGGCCGTCCGAACTCATAGGAGGACCTATCTCGGCACTTACCGAAAAATAACCGGATTCCAGTATTTTTTGTAGATTACTCTTTTCATCTATCATATGTCATCATTTCCTCTTTCACAACTTTTCTTGGACCACCGTCACGGCTGGTTCTCCAATCCTTAGGTTCAATTGTCTCATACAGCTTATCCAGACTGTTTAACGCCTTAAGCCTGTCATATATCAGCTGCCACCCACAATCTATAGTCGGGTCTATCTCGCACTTCCCTTGCGACGAACCGCCACAGGGTCCATTAAAATTACTTTTGGAACACCTGGTCACCGGACAAATACCGCCGGTCTTTTCCAGTATACAATCCCCGCAGCCCTGGCACATCTCGGACCAAACACCGAGTTCTTTAGTAACACCCAAAAATTTTGTATTGAGTGCGGGGAGTATTATCCTTTCAGGAAATATTTCAGTCATAAACTGTACCCCGGCGCCACATCCCATGGACAGCACTATATCGTTCCTATCCACTGCATCCCTTATCTCGTCTAGGAATTCCCTATCACACTGTCTTTTTGATACCACCACTTCAATACTTTGATCCATGCCTCTATCCTTATTAACAACCTCTAATAAAGAAGCTAGTTTTACTGCCTCCTTTTCCCCGCCAGCCATACACACCGTAACACAGGTACCACAGGCTACTATAAGAACTTTTCCATGACCTTCCAAGGATTTTAGAATTTCTTCAATGGGTTTTTGTTCCGCAACAATCAAAATAAGGCCCCCCTATCCATTTATGGTATCTTTTATATGGTCATCCAAAACATTGGCCATTGCTTGTGATATATTTATAAAATCAATCCTATTCTCATCAAAGCCGGCATCCTTTAATAATTTCTTAGCCCTTTTTGTATAGGCCCATGCCCTTTTATTACCGTCAAAATGCTTACATGCACCATCCATACACACAGCAATTACTACTTTATCAAAATCTTTGACCCCCTGTAGAATGGTCTCTACACTTAGCTCACCACCACAATTCATTGATACAATATGCACATTACCATAATCCCTGTCTAAATCCCTGATAAGCCTTTGGGCGGCTATTTCACCAGAATTTTCACAACACAAAACCATTAAGCTACCTTTGTGACCTTTGGGTTCTTCCCTATCAGCCAGCCTTATTGCATCGGCTGGACATATGGATACGCAAAGACCACAACCAAAACAGGCCTCATTAAGGTTTTTCATTACGGGATTATCCCTATCCGGAGCCATGGCCGAGTGAGGACAGGCCCTGTAGCAGTTATAACAAAAGGCACATTTATCGGCATCTATCAACACATACTTTTCATTAGGCTGTCCGGTGCATTCTTTCTTTATTGCGGATATAGTATATTGTATATCTCTGTTTACATCATCCTGTATCCCTGCACTGACGCCACCACCAATGGCATATATCCCCGACCTGCTGGTAAGGGTAGGCGATACAAAATAATTAAACCCGCTTATATATCCATGTTCGTCGGTCCTCAGCTTAAAAATCTTTGCCGCAAGGCCGGCGCTGTGTCCAGGACGTCCTGCCCCTCCGTGGATAAGCACATTTGTATTTACCGTTAAAAAGTCATATCCATCGGATACCTTTATTACAAAACCATTGTCATGGCTTTCCTTCTCTACAATAATATCATCATATTTTATGAAGGCAACGCCGCAATTCCTGGCTTCTCTATAAAGGGCCTCCATTCCAGCCTTGGCTGTACGCATAAACCTGGACATGTATATTACCTTTTTCTTCTTTTTGGAAAGCTCGATTGCCCTCATTAGTGCAATATTGGTCATGCATGCCCATGATTCTATCGGATAATCCAATAATATTACAACCGGTTTACCCTTATCATCAGGAAGGTCAACGCCCCCCGTTGTCATTAAAGACAAAGCCGGGATAGTAGTTTCGTTGTTTAAACTTAACCCATCGGTGTATTCCGGCTCGCCGGTGATTATTATATAACCGGCTTGCAACTCACCCTCCGGCTTATATATTGTAAACCCGCCCTTCTCACCTTCCAAGCCCTCTATAGTATTAATATCTTCAAGGCAAATGGTGGTAAACCCCTCATCAACCAGATTTTTATTTAATTCTACATTAATACTGCTTTTGCCTATTATTGCAATATTCATAATACCCCTCCACAAATCTCCCCGGCTACTGTTAAGGCTTGGGTATACACCTCTTCGATGGTCTTTGGTCCGGATACACACCCTGCCAAGTAAATGCCGGTAGAACTGCCGTCCTTTACACATCTTAAGAAACCGTCATCGCTAAAACCTAAACCGCATATTTCAGCAATCCTGTCTAGACCCTCAGAGGGATGTATTCCCTCTGATAGAACAATAAGGTCGAATTCCCGCTCAGAAGTCCCACTACTGCCCGGTTCTTCATAAATAACCGTCCAGGGCTTTGGACCCTTTATTTTTACCGGTCTTGACTTGATAAACTCAATACCGTCCTTAAGGAGAGTGTCCATATAATCACCCGGTTCCACCTGCTGCATATCCATATAAAAAAAGGTGATCTTTGTTTGTGGATAACAGTACTTTATGACCTTGGCAGCCCTGGTGGAATAACCGCAACAAACCCTTGAACAATAGGCTGCTTTTTCCTGTAAATCCCTGGAACTGAAACACTGGATGAAGGCCACCTTTGAAGGGGCCTGGAAAAAAAGACTTTTATCATTTCTTTTGTTAAGTATACTTTCCAGCTGATACCCGGTTATAATCCCATCTGGAGATGTTAATTCCAGATTTCCCAGGGATCGGGAAGAAGGTACATCAAAACCAGCGGCCACTATAATATCCGAAATATTCGCCAAAGTTTGCCGATTTTTGTTGTCTTTAATAACAACATCAAAATTTCCCTTTTCACCAAATATGTCGACAACTTGATGCCCGGTATAAATTTTTATTTTCTTATCGTCCTCCACCCGGTGCCAAAGATCGCCTACGAGGCACAGGCCGCATTTATTGCATACTTCTGTAGCCTTGCAGCCATATGTCCTTACCTTGCCCCCTATATCTGCATCCCTCTCCACAATAGATACTTGGTGCCCTCTGTCCGCCAATTCCAAAGCAACGGTACATCCTGCCAGACCTCCACCGATTATCAATATATGCTTCATTTCTTCCATCACCACTGTCCTCATATTTTAATGCTATGTTAATCATTACTTATCACATTGAAATATATTAATAAAGAATCTGCCATCATACTTTTAGTCCATTCTTCTCAATCAAAGCATATCCGTACATATATAAGTTCACAGTTGCTAGCCATATCCAGTTAAAATTTTAACAATATTTCCATATCAATTTTATATTTTTTATAAAGTAACAAAATCTTGCAGTCACCGTCACCTATTGATATATGCTTTAGAACCGTATTTTTCAATCTTTAGAGTCTGTATAAAACTATTCTTTAAAAATCATTCTATCGTTTTTGACCATATGCTAGAATAAAGATTGTTAAATTTACTACAAAGATATTATATCATAATTTTACGGAAATGCTATATAAATTTATAAATTTTTTGATGGTTATGGTCACTT
>JBMNSO010000158.1:0-4155 GCA_050945235.1 Mahellales bacterium | reverse complement strand
AGGCAATCTTTTGATGAAATAATGGGCATTGGCCAGACGGGCCGCCCTTTCCACCTCATCATCGGTTGCATCCAAACGACCGTACCGTATATTCTCCCTCACCGATTCGGAGAACAGGTAGGTATCCTGCAGCACTATACCCAGAATGGACCTTAAGCTGTTTCTCTTGATTTTTCTAATATCCATACCATCAATGGTAATGGCACCGCTGTCTATATCATAAAAACGTGTTAAAAGATTAATTATAGTAGTTTTGCCTGCACCGGTTGGCCCTACCAGGGCTATGGTCTGGCCAGGCTCGACGTCAAGGTTGATATTCTTAAGTACAGGCGTATCCTTCTTATAGGAAAAGTATACATCGTCAAACTTTACCGCTCCCGCCACATCCTTAAGCTCAATAGCCCCGGACTCATCTTCAGGCTCTGGAGCTTCGTCTAATATCTCAAACACCCTTTCTGCCCCAGCCAATGCCGACTGAATCATGGTAAATTGGTTTGCCAGCTCGTTTAACGGCCTCGTAAACTGTTTGGAATAAGCAATAAAACTGGCTATAACCCCTACCGAGATCATGCCCTTGACTGCCAAATATCCTCCAGCTCCGGCAACAATGGCAAACCCGGCATTGTTTAATGCATTCATGAGGGGAAATACTATTCCGGAAAAGATTTGGGCCTGTACAGATACATCCTTTAACAAATTGTTGGTTCTTTTAAATTCTTTCAGGCTCTCCTGTTCATGTCCATATACCTTAACAACCTTCATGCCTGTTATATTTTCCTCTACAAAGCCGTTTAACTCACCTAAACGCTGCTGCTGCTCCATAAAATACCTTCGTGTCCGTTTGGCAATTTTTCCGGTGGCCAATAGCATAATAGGTATTGTGATTACCGTAAACAACGTTAGAATAGGGCTTAATATTATCATCATAACCAGTGTGCCCACAACAGTAATAAAGCTGGAAAATATCTGGGTAGTACTCATATTTAATACATGACTTATATTATCTACATCATTGGTTAGCCGACTCATTAAGTCGCCGTGGGCCCTGCTATCAAAAAATTTAAGGGGCAGCTTCTGTATCTTGTTAAAAAGGTCTTTTCTGATTTCCTTTACTATATCCTGGGCAGCACCCACCATAAAATGGTTCTGCAGCCAGGTTGAAAAAGAACCCAGGGCAAAAACAGCCGTCATAATAAGGCAAAGTCTGATCAGTCCTTTAAAGTCCCGAGGTATAATATAATAGTCTATTGCCCATCCAATAAGCATAGGACCTATAAGAGCAAAGAATGCGCTTAAGGCCACCAAACAAAATACCAGTATCAACACAGCCCTTTTGCGTCTTAAATATGTCCACAGCCGTTTTAAAGTTCCCCTTGTGTCCTTAGCCTTGGCGCCGGGAATAAATCTTCCATGGCGATGGCCACCGCCAAACCCGCCTTCCGATTTCGTGTGTTGTCCATCAGCTTTATTATTAGCCATTATTCAGGGCCTCCTCCCCCATCTGTGATCTGTATATATCCTGGTAAATAGGACTGGTTTTTATTAATTGATGGTGGGTACCCTGATCTACTATTTGGCCATCATCCAAAACCAGTATCTTATCGGCATCAATAACCGAACTTATGCGCTGGGCTATTATTATAACAGTTGTATTTTTCAATGTACCCTTTAAACCCTCTTGAATCCTTGCCTCGGTACCCATATCCACCGCACTGGTGCTGTCATCTAGTATTAATATAGCCGGTCTTTTTACAAGAGCCCTGGCTATGGACAGCCGTTGTTTCTGACCACCCGATACATTAACTCCCCTCTGTTCTAAACGGGTGTCGTATCCTTCTTTGAAATTTGTTACGAAGTCATGGGCTTGGGCTACTTTAGCTGCTTCTATTACCTCCTCATCGGTAGCATCCTTTTTACCCCAGCGGATATTCTCACTGATAGTACCCGAAAATAATATGGTATCCTGCAGTACAAAGCTTATGGCATCCCTCAGGGTTTTAAGTTTAATATCCCTTACATCCCTACCGTCCACCAAAACCCTGCCCTCAGTTACATCATAAAGCCGAGGTATTAGGCTGACCAAGGTAGATTTGCCCGATCCTGTCCCCCCGAGAATGCCCACCGTCTCCCCCGGGTTTGCGGTGAAAGATATGTTCCTAAGTACGGGATCTCCCCCAGCACCCTCATACCTAAAGGAGACATTGTCAAAATCCACCCTCCCGCTTTTTATCGGTTCGTCAAAAGTCTCAGGTGTATCCTCTATGTCCACATGGGTCTCCAATACCTCCTGAACTCTGTCCACTGAAACCTTGGCTCGGGAATACATAACCAAAATAAAGGCCGCCATCAATAACGAGAATAATATAATCATCATATAGTTAATAAAAGCCATTATCTGACCTACCTCAATACCACCCTGCTCCACCTGTATGCCGCCAAACCAAATAACTGCTACTATGCTTAAGTTGATAACTAGCATTATAATGGGCATAATCAGCATCATTAATCTAATAGCTCGGGAAGTAATATCTATCAAATCGGTATTTGCCCGATCGAACCTTGCCTTTTCGGTGTTTTCCCTTACAAAGGCCTTAATTACCCGAACCCCGGTTAGGTTTTCCCTGGTTACTGCATTAACCCTGTCAATTCTCCTTTGAACCAGTGAAAAAAGCGGAAAACCCTTTTTCATAAGAAATGCAAGGACAATTACCAATACAGCTATGGCAGCCAGAATGATCAACGCCAATTGTGCATTTATACTGACTACCATTACAATTCCTCCAATGCTCAACAGTGGCACCCTTACGAGCATTCTAAGAGACATGATAACAATATTTTGTATTTGAACTATATCATTTGTAAGTCTGGTTATTAAGGAAGGAGTCTTGAACTTATCTAGGTTGGAAAAAGAAAAACTCTGGATCTTTTTATAAACCTCGGCCCTCAAATCCCTTCCCATGTTCATACCAGCATGGCTGGATGCAATTATGGAGCCCACGCCGCATAAAAAACCTAATGCTGCTACTCCTATCATTATAGCTCCCGTCTTTAGGATAAAGTCCATATCGCCGCTGGCTATGCCTTTATCCACAATATCTGCCATCAAAGTAGGCTGGAGCAAATCGGTGAATACTTCTATCATTAATAGAACAGGTCCTAAAAGGGCCATCTTCCAATGGGGTTTTAAATATTTCAACAGTTTTATCACCTAATATACCTCCGAAAAAAGACTTATATCTAATAATCTAACACCATTCTTGGTGGTCTATTTTGCCTAACAGGTTATCCTTAATTTGTATGAAAAACCGACGTAGCATCAGTTTTTCTTCATTGGTCAGGCCATGGAAACATTCCTCCTCCAAGGTCTTCATTATCCTTTGAATTTCTGACTTAAGTTCCATACCTTTTGTAGTCAAAAATACCCTGGACATCCGAAGATCCTTTTCATCCGTCCTTCTATATATTAATTCGTCCCTCTCCATACGCTTTAGCGCCACTGTAATAGTTGCCGGTCTCAATTTAAGCCTTCGGGCTATTTCCCTTTGGGTACAACCGTCCTCCTGCCATAATACAAAGAGAATAGGAGGCTGACCCTTGGACAGCCCAATTTCACTAAATAGTTTATGAGTCCTAATATAAAGAAGCCTGATTATTTTGGTCAACAAAGCGTACAAAGAGTCAGGATCAAAAAATGTATCCATGGTCCACCACCTAATTCGTTAGTTATCTAATTAATTAATAATGATATCCTTAATAAATTCCCATGTCAATACCCAAAATAGGCCATTGAATATTCAAGACTTAAATATATATTGTTTACATTAATAACACCTGTAATATTATTACCCCAAGCTTTCGCGTCATGAGTTAAAATAAAAATACTGGTTATTGGATTCTTATTTTTCGGATCCGGTATTCTGACATATCAACATATTAAGTGTTTATCTACTTAAAAACTAATAAAGAAAAAAAGCTGATAATCAGCTTTTTTTCTTTATAATATTATGAAATGTTGTTGGGAAATATCGTTGATGTTATTTTTTCAAGACCCCACTCCTGATGACGTCGATCAATACCGCCAGTATCAATACACTGCCGCTGACCACCATCTGGTAGTAGGCATTCACGCTTAAAAGGGTAAGACCGTTGTTAATA
>JBMNSO010000157.1:0-4208 GCA_050945235.1 Mahellales bacterium | reverse complement strand
CAATTTGCGACACCAAGATAACCGAAAAATTATTGGAATTTGGAGACAGTTTTTAATATCGCTTGTTTATCATTTAAAAAGCCTATTTGTTCAATAGTTGGACAAATAGGCCATAATGTTTAGAAAGAGACAGGTTTGGAAATGGATGTAATCATATGTATGGTTTATTGCGCTTTTCAACCCTCCTCCACCTTTGTCAATTCATACCCGGCCTCGTCTATGGCAGCTTTAAAAACATCATCTCCGACATCTTGGGTAAGCTCTACTTCAGCATATTTCTCCTCAAGGTTTACTTCTACCGACTTCACGCCGTTAATCCCTTCAAGGGCTTCCTTGATATGATTGACACACCTTTGGCAACCCATGCCTTCTATCAATAGCTTCTTTTTCATATATAAAACTCCCTTCCTTTAATATCATTAATGTACAGGTTTAAAACCTTTCAGTCTCAAAGCATTTAATAATACGGAAACAGAACTAAAGGCCATGGCCCCTCCTGCAATCATGGGATTTAACAACGGGCCTCCAAACAGATGCAGTAACCCTGCTGCTATGGGTATCCCAACAGTATTGTATCCAAAAGCCCAAAACAGATTCTGCTTTATATTCCTGATTGTCCGTTTGCTCAATTGGATGGCCGTTGGAACATCCATTAGATCGCTTCGCATCAGGACAATATCCGCCGACTCCATAGCCACATCTGTACCAGAACCTATGGCAATGCCGATATCTGCCTGGGCCAAAGCAGGCGCATCGTTGATCCCGTCCCCTACCATAGCAACCTTCCTTCCCTCATCCTGCAGCTTCTTTACTTCCTTTGCCTTGTCTTGGGGCAGCACTTCCGCCAGTACCCGATCAATGCCTACCTGTCTTGCAATTGCCTGGGCAGTACGTTTATTATCACCGGTAATCATTACAGCTTCTATATCCATGCTGTGGAGTATCTCAATAGCCCTTTTGCTGTTTTCCTTTACTACATCAGCCACAGCAATAATTCCTACCAGTTGGCCGTCCATTGCAATATACATCGGTGTCTTGCCTTCCTCTGCCAATCTATTGGAATCCTTCTGCCCATCCCCCAAGTCAATATTGCGATCCTCCATTAATTTCTTATTTCCCAAGAGCATTTCCTTACCCTCTATCTTCACCTCAATACCATGACCTGGTATAGCATTAAAGGACTCCACTTTTTTTGTGTTAAGACCCTGCTGCTCAGCACTCTTTACAATGGCTTCACCTAAGGGATGTTCCGAACCCTTTTCGGCCGATGCTGCCATTTGAAGCAAAAAATTCTTATCAACACCCTTATATGTAACAATATCAGTAACTTCCGGCCTTCCCTCTGTTATTGTGCCTGTCTTGTCAAAAACAATGGTGTTTATTTTATGGGTAGTTTCAAGGGCCTCACCGCCCTTTATAAGAACCCCGTATTCCGCGCCCTTTCCCGTACCAACCATTATGGCTGTCGGAGTTGCAAGCCCCAATGCACAGGGACAGGCTATAACAAGCACCGAAATAAAAATCGTAAGTACAAAGGATGCCGGCTGTCCGCCTATCAGCCATGCCAAGGCCGATACCACAGCAATAAGCAACACTATAGGTACAAAGTACCCCGAAATAATATCCGCAAGTTTTGCAATAGGCGCTTTACTGCCCTGGGCATCCTCCACCAGCTTTATGATTTGGGCCAAAGCGGTATCGCTACCCACTCTGGTTGCTTTGAATTGTATGGAACCTGTCTTGTTTATACTGGCCCCCACCACCTTGTCTCCCGGCTTTTTCTCTACAGGAATGCTCTCACCTGTAAGCATGGACTCGTCCACAGACGTCAACCCTGCTATTACTTCTCCATCCACGGGGATTTTCTCTCCCGGCCTTACCACTATGATATCCCCTATCTCCACTTCCTCAATGGGGATGGTGATTTCCTTTCCATCATGGATAACCATTGCGGTTTTTGGGGCAAGGCCCATGAGCTTCTTTATAGCCTCGGAAGTCTTGCCCTTGGTTACTGCCTCGAGGTACTTTCCTAATAGTATAAGGGTTATTATAACCCCTGCCGATTCAAAATACAGTTCACCTGCAAAGCGGATCTCGCCCATTGCTATCCTGTATACCGCATATACGCCGTAAATAAATGCAGCGGAGGTGCCCATCGCTATCAATGAGTCCATATTGGGCTGACGACGTACGAGTCTGCTAAAACCTACGGTATAAAACCTGTACCCTGCAATTACCACGGGAATTGAAAGGGCCAGCTGCACCACGGCAAAGTTTAATGGGTTTGCCATAGGCTCAATAATTTCAGGAAGCCTTATACCCAGCATATGGCCCATAGCTATATACAACAGGGGAATGGTAAAGACTGCCGCTATAACAAATTTTCTAAATAGGACCTTCATCTCTTGTAAACGCCTATTCTTGTCTTCATCTACTTCTTTACCCGTTTCTATCTCCAGTGCCTTATATCCGGCCTTTTCAACAGCAGCCTTGATCTGGGAAAGCCTTACCTTATTGGAATCATATATTACTTTAGCCCTTTGGGTTGCATAGTTAATACTTACATCCTCCACTCCATCCAGTTTCCCAATGGATTTTTCAACAGTCCTTGCACAGGAGGCACAGGTCATACCGCCGATAGGGATAATAACTTCCCTATCCCTCTTCTCTTCTTGGACCAAGTATCCAGCATCTTCAACAGCTTTCTTTATTTCTTCTATAGAGACAGTTTCATCATGTTCCACTGTTAAGGTTTCGGCTGGGAAGTTTACAATAGCTTTTGTTACGCCATTAAGTTTTTTCACCCGCCTCTCAATTGCAGCAGCGCAGGATGCACAAGTCATTCCACGAACTTTCAACGAATCCGATTTCATATAAAGGACCTCCCATTCCTATTGTTTCCTCGTTCTATTTATTAATAACATATATAACCCTGTTTTCTTTAATAATAACATATATAACCCTCATCTTCCTTGTTATTCTTCACGGTACATAAACCTATATTACTACCCTTATAAATCTTATAAATAGTGATAAAAAAGGCTGAAAGATAACTTCCAGCCTTTTTAAAACCCTATATTAAACCCTATAATTGAAACTTATTTACTATATCCCTTAAATCCACAGCCATTTGAGAAAGTACCGATGCCGATGATACTATCTCTTGTAGACTTGCAGTTTGTTCCTCTACGGCTGCCGCCACTTCTTGACTACCTGCTGAAGATTGCCTTGCAATAACCGTAATATTTCCGCTCAAGTTTTCCACTGTTTTGATTTGCTCTACAATATCTTTGATTTCATTATCGATGCCGTTGATCTGTTCATTTACTATTTGTATTACCCTGACAATGTCCTCAAAGGCCGCCCCGGCCTCCTGGGTTAATTTTGTACCCAAATTAACCTCCTCTATACCCTTTTCCATGTTTTCAGCTGTAGATATTGTATCCTCTTTGATTTCCTCTATCATCTTGGTTATCTTATTAGCAGCACTAGCCGACCCTTCGGCCAGTTTCCTTACTTCGTCGGCCACTACGGCAAATCCCCTGCCGTGTTCGCCGGCCCTTGCAGCCTCTATGGCGGCATTTAATGCCAGCAAATTGGTTTGACTAGCTATATTCGTTATGACTTCCACTATTTCGCCGATTTCCTTCGACCTCTCGTTTAGCTTATTTGTTACCTTTGCAGTAGCATCCATTTGTTCTTTTAATATGTTAATTTGGTCTATGACGCTTTTGATTTTTTCATTACCGGCGCTTGCAGTCTCGTTAGCTAAATTTGAAGTTTCGGTAGCCGTCAATGAGTTATCAGCTATTTTTTGTGAGCTGGTCAAAATCTTCTTAGCAGCCTCTGCAGTTACCGCCGATTGTTCCGATTGGTCTACCGCTCCATGGGCCATCTGTTGTATAGTCGCGGCAATCTGCTCGCTGGCCTTGCTGCTTTGTTCTGCGCTTGCCGTCAGTTGTTCGGCATTATTTGATACATCTATACTGTTCTGAGCCAATTGTTTAATAATTGCCCTTAAATTACCCGCCATGGTATTAAAGGCTACAGACAAATCCTTCAGTTCATCATTAGTATCTATAGATACCTCCTTAACGTTAAGATCTCCTTTGGATATCTTAACGGCCTCTAAAGCAACCGCCTTTATGGTACCCGCCAGTTTTTTGGAAAACCTTAAGGCATATATAGTCGAAATAATACCAATAGCT
>JBMNSO010000156.1:0-4216 GCA_050945235.1 Mahellales bacterium | reverse complement strand
GGTAATGGTAATATGTAATTCTACAGATATCCTTGGATTTAGGCCTTTTGTAGAAGAAAATGCTTTTCGTAATATGGCCGCGAGGTAGAAATACCTCTTTTTTCTTTTGTAGCTCGGTGTTACAATTATAATGTAATCCTATAGGATATGCAGAAGGAATTGAAAATATGAGAAACAAGAAAAAGAAAAAGAAAAAAATTAATATAAAATTGATAAGGCATATGGTCTTTAGTTTTATAATTATTATATGCTTTATTATTCTGGCATTCCGATTAATGGAACTCCAAATTAATATGGGGGATTACTACCTAAAGGAATCCAGTGTACGAAAAACCAGAAGCCTGACGGTTAATGGTACCAGGGGCAAAATATATGATCGGTACGGGGTGGAATTGGCTAGGGACGAGGTCAGTTTCTCCGTGGAAATATTCAGAAACGAATTAATTGATAAGCAAACTAATGAGGTTATACTAAAAACCATTAAAATACTTGAGAAAAACCAAGACACCTACATCGATAATTTTCCCATTAAAATAGTACAAGTACCAGTCCAAACCAATGGACATAATAATGGGTTATTATATGAGAACAGTTTTATCTTTGATTGGGGTACAACTGATCAGAAAACTGCCCAGAATAGGGAGGACAGTTGGAAGGATACATTTAAAATTCCACAGGAAGAGGATGCTCAACAGGCCTTTAATAGGCTGAGGGAAAGATACGATATTGGTGATTATATAAGCGATAGTGATGCAAGGAAGATAATGGCCATAAGACAAGAAATAGCCCAAAGTGGGTACAGGGCATATATTCCCATAAAGATTGCAACCAATATTAGTGAAAATTCGGTGGCTCAATTGGAGGAGAGAAGGGTGGAACTCCCTGGGGTTAATATAAAGGAAGAGAGTACAAGGGTGTACCCTATGGGCAGCTTAGCAGCCCATACCCTTGGATACTTAGGTAAGATTTCCGACAGCGAAAAGGAATACTATACCGAATTGGGCTATAATATTGCTGAAGACCTTGTGGGTAAGGCAGGTATAGAAAAGGAGTTTGAGGAATACTTGACCGGAAGTTCCGGCGACAGGAAGGGAAGCAAGAGGGTAGAGGTGGACGTATACGGAAAAATAAACAGGGAACTGGAAAACATCGAACCGATACCGGGAAATAGTCTTGTCTTAACTTTGGATGCGCGGCTGCAAAAGATAGCCGAGGAAAAGCTGGTTGAAACCATAAAAGCCATACGGGCGGGGGAATTCGGAAAGCCAGGCCTGGCAAGGGATAGTGCGGGTGCTGCAGTTACCGTGTTGGACGCAAAAACCGGGGAAGTATTAGCGATAGCCAGTTATCCCACCTATGACCCTAACGATATAGTACAAGGACGTTTGACGGCGGAAGAACTCATTAATCTACCTCAATACCACTATGCCATACAAGGGACTTATGCACCGGGGTCGACATTTAAAATGTTAACAGGTATCGCTGGACTTGAGGAGGATAAATTAAGGCCTAATGAAAGGATAGCCACAAAAGGTGTTTTTAGAAAGTACGATTCAAGGCGCGGTATACCATGTTTGGTTTGGAGTAGTTATGGAACTACCCATGGAAGTATTAATGTAGCCGATGCCTTGAGGGTATCCTGTAATTATTTCTTTTTGGAGGTTATGGATAGACTAGGGCTTGATAAATTAACACGTTGGGCTAATATATTAGGATTGAACTCAAAAACCGGTATAGAAATACCCGGTGAAAGATCGGGACATGTACATGGGGAACATACAAACGATATAAGAGAAAAGATCCAACCATATTACAATGCCCAAAGTGCCCAGGATGACCAGGGAGAAGAAACACTAAGCAAGGCAGTAGAAGCCATAGCCCGTTTGAATATATATGATACCAGGTACGAACTTGGTCAGACCTTGTTCGATTCACAAAGGGAAAAATACAAAAATAGAATAATAGCTTATTTAACTAACGATTTAAATATACAACTGGGAGAACTGCAGTTAAATAAGCTGGTCGAGGATTTGCTGGAAATTATCGAGAAAAACCCATGGAACGGAAATGATATGGTGTCTGCAGGTATAGGCCAGGCTACCACAAACCTTACTCCCTTAGGTATAGCCAGGTATGTTGCTGCAATAGCCAACGGAGGATATGTATACGATACTACTATAATAAAGGAAATTATCGACTATAACGGTACAGTGGTAAAGGAACAACAGCCCAAGCTGGCGAATAAGATTGATTTTGAACCTGAAAATATTGAAGCAATAAAGGAAGGAATGGGTCGGGTAACCGCCGAGGGCGGTACGGCTGCTGCATATTTTAAAGATTTCCCCATTAGGGTAGGTGGAAAAACCGGTACTTCACAAAAGGGCGGCGGTGGTCCGGAGGCCAATAATGGTATATTTGTAGCCTTTGCCCCCTATGAAGACCCTGAACTGGTAGTGTCTGTAGTGATAGGTGAAGGCCGGATAGGCGGATATGGGGCACCTATAGCCCGGGCGATTTTTGAAGAATATTTCCAGCTGAATAAGGACTATCAGCAAGAAATACAACAGGACACATTGGAGCCTTAACAATGGAAATATAAAAATAAGCAGGAAATACTATGTACACGCAGAATATTATAATGTATTTTAATGATGTTAATGTATAAACGGCGGGGGTCAATGGTTTATGGACGAATATGTAACTTTTAAAGGCAACAAGAATGGACTTCATATCATATTATGTGAAAAGGCAAGATTTGAAGATATCTTATTAAGGCTAGAAAAAAAGCTTAACTCCGCAAAGAACTTCTTTAAGGGTTGTAGTGTAACTATAGAGCACGGTAGCAGGGTGTTAGATGAACATCAAAGGGCATTGATAAAGGATATACTAATTAGTGGAAATGGCATATCAGATGTTACCTTTGCAACTGGTACCTATAGTTTTATAACCGATGATGGCGCACCTTCTACAGGGCAGCGCCAACCATTAGTTCATGGGTTCAACACCATAGCTGAAGGGGTTTCCAGGTTTTATAGACATACCGTGAGGAATGGTCAGAGGATAAGTTATGATGGACATGTGATCATCATAGGTGATGTTAATCCCGGGGGACAGGTATCGGCATCGGGCAGTATAATAGTACTCGGTGCCTTAAGGGGTATTGCCCATGCAGGTGTTAATGGTGATAGAAATGCCGTAGTGGTTGCTTTTTCCCTTCAGCCTACCCAGTTAAGGATTTCCGACATCATCACCAGATCGCCGGATGGCGACAGCACGAAACCGGATTGCCCAGAAATAGCGTATATTAAAGACGACACCCTTATTATTGAACCTTGTGTGCCCGCCAGGATAGATAGTATTATTAAAGTCTAGGCATGGGCTTTATATCCAAAGATATGCCAAGAATGCTAAACTATGTCGACAATTATTTTTATACTAAATACTAAACACAGGAGGAATGAAAATGGGAGAGGTAATTGTGGTAACTTCCGGCAAAGGTGGGGTAGGTAAGACAACCACAACCGCCAACATCGGTGCCGGCCTTGCGTTAACTGGGAAAAAAGTGGTGTTGGTGGATGCAGATATAGGTCTGAGGAATTTGGATGTGGTTATGGGGCTAGAAAATAGAATTGTATATGATTTGGTGGACGTGGTGGAAGAGGTATGTAGGTTAAAACAGGCCTTAATAAAGGATAAAAGATATGATAGTTTGTATCTACTACCGGCTGCTCAGACTAAAGATAAAAATGCCGTATCCCCGCAGCAGATGCAGGATTTATGCAAACAGTTGAAGGAACAATTCGATTTTGTTATCATTGATTGTCCAGCCGGCATAGAACAGGGTTTTAAGAATGCCATTGCAGGGGCGGAACGGGCCATAGTTGTTACTGTTCCAGAGGTGTCATCTGTTAGAGACGCCGATAGGATTATAGGTCTTTTATCCGCCCATGAACTACCCAATCCTCAACTCATAATAAATAGGTTGCGAATAGACATGGTAAGAAGAGGAGATATGATGAATATTGAGGATACTATGGATATCCTTGGCGTGTACCTTCTGGGTGTTGTACCGGATGATGAGAGCATAGTAATTGCCACCAATAGAGGCGAACCGGTGGTAAATGATAATAAGTCCATGGCGGGACAAGCCTTTAGAAACATTGCCGGTAGGATACTTGGAGAAGATATACCCTTTATGAGCTTCGAAATGGAAGAA
>JBMNSO010000155.1:0-4219 GCA_050945235.1 Mahellales bacterium | reverse complement strand
TTATCTAGTTTATATTTAGCCGCAAACATAACGGCTTCCCACACCTGCCCTTCGTTCAGTTCACCATCACCTACCAATACATAAGTCCTATAATTCTTTTTATCCAACTTCGCTGCCAGCGCCATTCCCACCCCCACCGATAAGCCCTGGCCCAAAGAACCGGTTGTCATATCAAGACCCGGAACCTTGTTCATGTCCGGATGACCCTGTAAAATACTGTTTATTTGCCTTAGGGTGTTTAATTGTGCCATCGCAAAATAACCCCGGCGGGCCAATGCGGAATAATGGACGGGACAGGCATGACCCTTTGACAGGATAAAACGATCCCGTTCAGGCCAATGGGGCCTTTTGGGGTCTATATTCATACCATGGAAATACAAAACCGCAACAATATCAGCAGCTGACAAGGAACCACCCGGATGCCCAGAATTGGCCTTATATATCATTTCCAGCATATCCCTGCGGATTATTGTTGCCTTTTCCCTTAAGTATTCCACCAGTTCCCTGTTATACGTTCCCATATATGCCACCTTCAAGACCATACAAATTCCTCCCGCTTGTACTGTTAATAATAAAACGGGAGGAATCGTATTATATTATTAAAATTTCAAGCAACAGCCAATCCGTGGATTGAGAAATTTAATATACATCCTTCCACTCATCTATGTTTGATGCATCAAATCTAAAGGGAGGACCAAGCATAATCTCCAAACCACCGGCACCGTCATCTACTATTTCCTTCTCACCCATCCTACCTGCCGTAAAGGCTTCGCCTAGCTTGCCTTCTATTTCCCCCTTAACCATTAAGGCAGCCGTATGGCCGGTTAGGAAGCCTAAGTCAATCGGATTCCACAGAAACATGGCTTCACATGCGCCATTCTTTATCCATTCTGCCATCTCACTGGGGAGGCCTAAGCCGGTTAAATGCACCTTTCCTATTAGATCGGCATCGGTTATGGCATTGCCGGTGGCTCCTATTCCAACAGTGGTAGGCGAAATAATCCCCTTTAAATTGGGATAGGATTTGAAAAGGCCCATAGCTTCGTTATAACTTTTTTCCCTGAGGTCATCACCATATACTATTGTCACTAATTCCATTTTGTCGTATTTAGGATCCTCCAGTTCCTGCTTCATATATTCAATCCAAGTGTTTTGGTTTGTCATGGTAGCTCCCGCGCTCAGTATTGCAATTTCTCCCTCATAGCCTATCATTTCAGCTATTGCCTGTACCTGAAGCTGTCCTATCAATTGTGCGTCTGCCTGGTTAATATGAACATGCCTTCCTTCGGCTGCCACACCGGAGTCCCAGGAAAGTACCTTTATTCCTTCATCCATTGCCTTTTTAAGGGCAGGAACTACCGCATCAGCATCATTAGCTGTTATAGCTATGGCATCCACCCTTTGGGCAATAAAGTTTTCAATAATCTCAATCTGTCCCTCTGGAGTAGGTGTAGCCGGACCCTGGCTGATAAACTCTATACCAAAGGGATCCAAGGCTTCTTTAAAACCTTTATCAGATGCCTCAAAAAACGGGTTTCCCACACCTTTTACCACCACCCCGATTACATAGTCTTCCTCAGCTGTTTCGGGTTCTGGTTCGGGCGCAGTCTCGGGTGCCGGCTCCGATTCTTCCGGTTGAGTATCCCCTTGGGAAGGTTCCTCTGTAGTGGTTTCTGCTGGAGTACATGCAACTACCAACAAACTTAAGATCAAGAGCACTACGGTCAAGACCAGAAGCTTCTTTTTCATTATTCATTTCCCCCTTAACATTATTTTTTAAACCCTTTCTTAAGGGTATGCGGCGCCTATAGACGAGACTTAATTATCCGTATCAAGCTGGGTATCATAATTGTACCCTTTGTGTTTTTGAGTATTAAGCCTAGACAGTATATTTGGTGACATCACGGCAGCTATTAGTAATAAGCCGATTATTATCATCATTACCTGGCCCGGCACATTCTTAAGGCCCATGCCATACCTCATAAGACCTATGAGGAATAGTGACAATGTAACTCCTAATATTTTGCCTGTTCCTCCTTGGGTACTTACTCCACCTAAAACTACCACGGCGATAACCTCTAATTCATAGCCTTGGGCTATGTTAGGCCTTGAACTGCCCAGCCTTGAGGTTAAAAAAATGGATGACACGGCTGACATAAAACCGGTGAGGGTGAATATTATGAGTTTTATCTTATTTACTGCCACGCCGGAATAGCGACAGGCCTCAATATTATTGCCCATGGCGTAAATCCTTCTGCCGAAGGTGGTTTTGTGCAATATAAACCCGAAAATAACGGCACATACCAAAAACATAACTAATATAAAGGGTACCGGTGTCGAACCTATATAGCCATGGGCCAGATATGAAAACCACTCCGGGAATCCACCCGAGGCTTGATCTCCTAATATGACATATGCAATTCCTCTGTATATGGACATGGTTGATAGGGTTACGATTACGGCTGACAATTCTTTGAATTTTGATATTATTAGTCCGTTCACAAAACCACAGCCAGTACCCAACAATAGGGCGATGAGAATAGCTACAACCATGTTCACACCGGAATTATACGATACGGCCATTACAACGGAAGTCAGAGCCATGGTGGAAGCCACCGAAATATCAATATCGCCGTTGATTATTACAAAGGCCATGGGTAATATTAAAAACCCTTTTTCCATAAATACCGCCGTAGCATCCAGTAATCCGTCCACGCTTAAATAATAAGAAGAGATCCTGGCATTTATTACGTTTATAATGATAATCAATATAACCAGCAGCCATTCCCAGTGCAAAAAGAAGCTTTTTATGCCAGATCTTTTTTCAAGAATTAAATTTCCTTTTATCATAGCTATATTTTCCTCTTCGACAAATTATTTCGCTCTACCCTTCTGAGAATAAGGGCATTTACCATTACTGCAAACAGTATGACAAAACCCTGGATTGCCTGTTTCCAAAAGGGTGATACCTTAATCAGGGGCAAAGCGTTATTTATAATACCCACGAGCAAAGAACCTAATAGGAGCCCTGATATATTGCCTGTTCCTCCCGTCATATTAACCCCACCTATTACACAAGCCGATATTACCATCATCTCAAACCCGGTTGCTGTATCGTTCTGTGCCGAAGAATATCTGGATACCCATAATACTCCAGCCATGCCATATAAAGCGCCCATTAGCGTATAGACCAAAAAAATTATTTTATCCACCATGATACCGCTTATCTTTGCAGCGGCAGGGTTGCTGCCCACTGCATATATCTGCCTACCCGTCCTTGTATGGTTAATAAAGTAATAGGAAACAATATAAACCACTGCCGCAAAAATTATTAGGTTGGATAACCCAAAGACTGTATTACGGGTCATTAGTTTGAAATTTTCGGACATTTGATGGGCATTTACCCACTTACCACCGCTAACGATAAAGGTAATCCCCCTATAGACGTTCATCATGCCGAGGGTGGCGATGATGGGTAATACTTTTCCCTTTGAAACTATTAAACCGGTTATGGCACCTAAACCAACACCTAAGGCAATACCCATTAATATAGCCACAGCAGGCGGCACTTGTTGGTAACGACTTACCGTTAAACCTACTATCATGCCTGTAAGAGCTACCCCTGACCCGATCGACAGGTCAATACCCCTAGTTACTATAACCAACATCATCCCCACGGCAAGTATGGCCAGAATTGATGTATCCAGCAGCATATCGTGGATATTGCCAAAACTAAGGAAGTTTGGGTTTCTAAGGTTAATTATTATGGAAATGACTATAATAAATATCAATAAGCCAACTTCCCTAAATCTGCCCAAACCGAAGGTAAATTCCTTATTTCGAATTTTTAGCCCTTTTTTCATCATGGTTCATTTATCCTTTTCAAGATTTTTATAAATTTTATAAGGCATATTGCCCCTTTTTGCCATTATCAGCTTTGGCAACTGCTGCTTCAAGTATTTTTTCCTGGGTCGCTTCTTCTCTGGAAAAACTCATTGTGATCCGGCCTTCCCGCATTACAACGATATTATCGCTCATGCCCAGGACTTCGGGAAGCTCGGAGGATATCATAATAATGCCAAACCCTTGGGACGCAAGATCGCTCATTATACCGTGGATAGCAGCCTTGGCCCCGACATCCACGCCCTTGGTCGGCTCGTCCAGTATTATTATCTTGAGTTTTGCAGCCAGCAGCTTTGCAACTACCACCTTTTGCTGA
>JBMNSO010000154.1:0-4282 GCA_050945235.1 Mahellales bacterium | reverse complement strand
GGGTAATATTGGATTTAGAATAGTTAGCAATATAAAGAGACCACCAAAAGAATTAATAGATTTGTTTAAAGATGCTACAGTTGCTAATATTGACGATTGCATGAATAGAACTGCTGCTGTTAATTATGCAATTAAACCATACAATAAATGCAAGCTCTTGGGGACCGCTTTTACCATCAAAGTGCCGCCAGGTGACAACTTGATGGTCCATAAAGCACTGGACATGGCAAAACCGGGAGATGTATTAGTAATTGCTGCTGGAGGCGAAACCGAAAGGGCAATTCTTGGCGAACTCATGGTAACCTATCTGAAGGTCAAAGGTGTTGCAGGGGTTGTAGTAGATGGATGCATAAGGGATGCAGATGCCATAAGCAAAATGGATATTCCTGTTTATGCAAAAGGAGCTACTCCTAATGGCCCATACAAAAATGGACCTGGTGAAATCAATACAGTGGTTAGTTTTGGAGGCCAAGTAGTACATCCAGGGGATATAGTTGTGGGAGATGGGGATGGAATTATATTTATTAGACCGCAGGACGCAAAAGAATTAGCCCAGAAGGTAGAAACTGTTCATAAAAGCGAAGAGAAGATAATGAGCGATATTGTAAACAAGGGAATTTATCCAAGACCTTGGGTTGACGAGAAACTTCGTGAATTAAATTGCGAAATGTTATAGTATCGGGAAAAATTATCATGTTAAAGATTTTACCTGTTGTATTGATATTAAATAAATAAAAAAGGGGGCCAAAAAAAATGTTAAGAAGAATATTGTCCTTGTTACTTGTGTTGACATTGATTTTTACCTTTACAACAGCTTGTTCAACAAAGGAAGATCCCCAAGGTGTATCATCGGAAAAGCAAGAAGAAGTGGCAAGTGAGACTTCAACTGGGGATTATCCAAACAAACCAATTACATTAGTCCTGGGATATTCAGCAGGTGGTTCGTCAGATGTAATGGTAAGGATACTGGCTAATACTTTAGAAAAGTACATAGGACAACCGATTGTAGTTGTAAACAAACCAGGTGCAGGTGGCTGGGTATGCTGGGAAGAAGTGATTAAATCTGTTAAACCAGACGGATACACTTTTGCATTAATCAATACACCTAATTTAACCTTAGGAGCCTATGATGAAGCAAATCCAAGACAATATACAATTGATGACTTTGATTTGTTGTGTAATCACGTAACTGATTCAAGTGTAATTGCTATTAGAAATGATGAGAGCAGATTTTCGGATCTTCCTTCACTGGTGGAATATGCCAAGAAAAATACCTTACTTGTGGCCGCATCAGCAGTTGGAATCATGTCAGACGATGCTACTGTAGCTGAATATTTTAATATGTATCATGGTACAGACATTCAAATAGTCCAGACGGGTGGAGCAAAAGAAAATGAAACTATGTTTTTAGCAGGAGATACCGATATTTTAATTGCTAATATAGCTGATGTTCGTACAGCACATATCAATGGCGACTATAAAGTTATTGCCGTTTTTGCGCCGGAGAGATCAGAATTATTACCAGATGTTCCAACAGCTGCAGAACAGGGCTTTTCTGACTTTTATATGTTTTCAGCTAGAGGATATGCTTTACCAAAAGGTGTTGACCCCAGCATAAAAGAAAAGTTGTTAGATGCATTGAGAGGCGCTATACATGACCCTGAAGTAAAGAATAAACTGGACGAAATAGGTGCACAAACTGATTATAAGGACGGGCAAGAATACTATGACTTTCTAAAGGCAAATATAGATATGTCTAAAAAAATCTATGGAATAGAGTAGGAAATAAAACTGAAATAAAAATTAGGGATATTGAACAATACATTGTTCAATATCCCTAAGATAATATACTTAGCATCCCAGGAGTGAGATAATGAAAACAAAACGAATTCATCAGGATGTATATATTAGTGTTCTATTATACATAGTATCTATTTTTTTTCTTGTTATATCATTAAGATTGCCGAAAAATTCAGCGATATTTCCAGTCTTATTAATAGTTGCATTTGCAATTTTAAATACATCTCTTCTCATTAATGGTATAAAAAAAACAAAAGTGATATGGAATGAGGAGCCCAATTTTGTGAATTCCATCAATTGGAAGGTTATAAAGAAGCCTCTAATTGTTTTTGTAATAGTGGTATTATATTCCATTCTTTTCAGAGTTACCAATTTTTTTATTGCCACTACAATTTTTATGATAGCTTTAATGAAGTTTTACAAAGTTAAATCGTGGGTAAATATAATATTAATTACTATCTCTCTTAATATAATAATATATGTGGGATTTGTAAAGATGTTAAATGTCCTTTTATTGTAATGGCCAGAAAGGGGTGAGAAATTTGGACTTACAATTAATAATAAGTACTGTATTTACATTTGAAGTATTATTTGCCTTAGTTATTGGTGTGGTAGTGGCTATCATAATAGGAGCACTGCCGGGTTTAAGTGCAAGCATGGCTGTTGCATTACTTATTCCGGTGACTTTTGGTATGAATCCAGTGGCGGGACTTGTAATGCTTACCGGTGTTTACACTGCAGCAATATATGGCGGTTCCATTACGGCAATATTACTACACACACCAGGTACTCCTTCTTCTGCAGCCACGGCTATAGACGGATATGAATTAACAAAGAAGGGAGAAGGGTTTAAAGCAATAGGAGTGGCAACAATATCATCAGTAATAGGTGGGGTTATATCTGCTCTTGCGTTAATATTTTTATCTCCACCACTGGCACAGATATCATTGAAATTTAGTGCATTAGAATATTTCTTCCTTGCATTATTTGGTTTAACTATTATAGGGAGTTTAGCTGGCGATTCAATGGCTAAAGGTCTAATGGGAGGCCTATTTGGACTTTTTTTGGGAACAATTGGATTGGATCAAATGAATGGCATACCAAGGTTTACATTTGGTTTATTGCCGCTGGAAAGCGGTATATCCATGGTTCCAGCAATGATCGGTATGTTTTCACTTTCACAAGTCATGATAATGACTGAAGATATTTTTAAAGGCAAATCCGATACATTAAGTATCAGTACTGCTGAAAGCCTTTTAACAGGTAGATTTTTGCCTACATGGAAAGAATTTAAAATGTTGATTCCTACAATTATAAAATCATCCATAATAGGTGTATTTATAGGAATATTACCAGGCGCTGGAGCAGATATTGGATCATGGGTTGCTTATAATGAGGCTAAACGATCTTCAAAACAACCGGAAACATTCGGTAAAGGGTCCATAATAGGTATTGCAGCTAGTGAGAGCGCAAATAATGCAGTAACCGGCGGAGCGCTGATACCACTAATAACACTGGGGATACCCGGAAGTGCAGTAGCAGCCATCCTGCTGGGAGGGCTCATGATTCAAGGTCTTTTACCTGGGCATGAGTTATTTTCAAAACATGCAGTGGTAACTTATTCGGTAATGTTTGGTTTTTTATTATCAAATATATTAATGGGTTTCATAGGTTATTTATTTTCAAAACAAGCTGTGAAAATTACAAAAGTTTCTATGACTATTTTAGGTCCTATCATAATAACACTTTCTGCAGTAGGTTCTTATGCTATACAAAACAGCATATTTGATGTTTATATTATGGTAGCTTTTGGCTTGATAGCATACTTTATGAGAAAATCAGGTTTTGGCACGGCGCCTACAATTCTTGGGGTAATCCTAGCTCCAATGTTGGAGGCAAACTTTAGGAGAGCTTTGGTCCTCTCAAAAGGAAACTTAATTCGATATTTCTTTAGTCGCCCAATAGCGATGACTTTGTTTATGTTAGTTGTGCTGGCATTATTTCTACCTTTTATTGTAGAAAGAATTAACAAAAAAATGAGCGCTGATTTAAATATTGATAATGTAACAAATGAATCAAACTAATGATTATATGGTGCATTAAGTATATTGCGGCATTTTCGGAGCTAGAGCTGACCACCCGTTTTTACGGGTGGATATTTTTATATTTTCGTGCTTTTTGGTGGCATGCCCTTTTTGCAACAGCTGTATTTGTTAAACATGAAAAATGTTTTTTCAGATTAAATGTTTTTGCTGAGTATAAACGTTCAAGTATATACAGCGATAATGAAAATATCTATTTGAAATATTGATAAATCTGGATATAATCTAGTAGTTTAATGGGAAAGGAAATCATCGTTTTTTGTCGAAATAGTTACATAAGGAACTAATCCAATATGATTTTAATGTTAAAACTCTAGATGTAGGTCTTACTTTCAGGAAGCTTTCACACTGAAATCAATATTTTCGGAGGAAACATTGTG
>JBMNSO010000153.1:0-4303 GCA_050945235.1 Mahellales bacterium | reverse complement strand
GAGTATTATTAACTGACAAATCGTCCTGGCCAAGGCATAAGGTATGTACCGGATTGATTTCGGGCTATACCCAAAGCCTTCTTAAAGACATGGGTATTGATATTCCCCCTTATTTAAAAAAAAGCAGTATACAGGGTATTGCCCTTTGTTCCTTTGATCATGATTGTGAGGTTAAGTTCCACAAGAAAAATTATGAAATCGCGTATACTGTACACCGAAAGGAATTTGACGATTATTTGCTCAAACAAGCCCTTAAGGCAGGAGTTGAATTCTTAGATAACTGCGGTTTTGTTGATATGGAGTTTTTAATGGGTAAAGGCCTCATAAGATTTTCTAATAACTTTTCTGTCTATGCCTCGGGCATTATTGGGGCCGATGGCATATTAAGTACCGTAAGACAAAAGATATTTGGCAAGAGGGTATTATATCCCAATGGCAGTACCCTTTCAGTGGAAATAAAGGAGGGTAATACCACCAGAACCGTAGGGTTTAACAATACGTATAGTCTATTTTTTATTCCATATTTAGGAGGATTAGGTTGGGTCTGTCCAAAGGGAGGAATAATCAACATAGGAATAGGAACCGCGAATTTGGGATACGTCGATACCAGGGTATTCTATAAAAAATTTATGGAACAGGTATCCCGATATTTTGGTTTGGCCTACACTTCCGCAACACCCAGCCGCTGGATGCTTCCTGTCGGTGGGTTATACAAAAGTTTTTACAAGTTTCACCATGGTGTGACCATCATACTGGTGGGTGATGCAGGCGGTTTTGTAAACCCGTTTACAGGCGAGGGCATATCCTATGCCATAGAAAGCGGCAGGATAGCGGGCCACCACATGATAAAGTTGTTAAGGGGCATTGACAATTCCAGCGGTATATCGTACCGAAGTATTGTAAATAGAAAAATAATAAAGGACTTTAGAAAGGGTTTATTATTATCTCTAATACTCGGCAAAAGAAAAGGCTGTGTTGCAAATATTATGCTAAATCACCCTGAATTTGTGCAGGGAATGGTTTCCATACTCGAGGGTACTGGAAATTGCCATCAACTTTTGAAAGCATTATTATCTACTGTTATCAATGGTCGTCATTAAAAGGCTTTCACAAAGAAACTTTATACAACGTATATAATATTAATTTTTATGGCCAGTTGGTAATATTACCGCGGCATTTTATCAATAATAATTATTAGAAATAAGATACCAATTAGGAGACCGACCATGGAAGAGATAAGGCAACTGATAGAAAAGCTGCAAAAAACGGAACTAGAGAGGGTTAATGCCCTTGATAGGCTTAACCACGTAATAGATGAGGCGGTTAAGGAAATGATAAATATCCTACATAGCCTATATGATATTTTATATAGGAATGATATTACCGTAAAAAGCTACGGTGGTCACATTTTTAACCTGGTTGAAGGCATCGTCCTTTATTCAAAGGGTATAGAGGAAAAGGTAGTATTAACTAAGGATAAACAGCTCATATATTATAAAGCAGCCCATAATGAGCTGGAGGAAAAGTTAATTAGCCCGGAGTATTTATTAAAAAATGCTGGTTTTGATGGTGTATATAATTATATAAAGAATATACTCCAAGAAAAAATAAGGCTAAATAACCAGGAAATTATAGCCTATAGAAATCAAACCAGTAAGATTAGCAAATATATAGATGAGCTGGAAAGGGAGTATAACGGCCAATAAATAAAAGTACAGCTGAGGCTGCACTTTTATTTATTGGGTTTGGGTGTTAAAGGGTTACTTATTTTTCTTAATATTATTATTGCATAAATTAATTACGATATTGTGTATATTGATTTAAGAAATGTTTAAAAAGTATTAATATTTGAGTTTGTCCTGGGCATTATATTGTGAATACCTGGATGGTTTTCTTTGATGCGGTTGTTGTCATTGCCTATCTAAGCAATACTATGGTAGAATATGAGAAGAAATGAACAAGGGAGGGTATTACATATGAATGATAAGGCTGATGTAGGAGTTTTTGGCGGCTCAGGCTTTTATTCTTTTTTGGACGATGTAGTGGAAGTAGAGATGGATACACCCTATGGAAAACCAAGCGACAACATAGCAATAGCACAGGTACAAGGTAAGAAGGTAGCTTTCCTGCCCAGACACGGGAAAGACCACCAATATCCGCCCCATAAAATACCCTATAGAGCTAATATCTATGCCATGAAGAGATTGGGAGTAAAATGCATACTGGCTCCGACTGCTTCCGGCAGCCTGCAAGCGAACATAAAGCCCGGCGATTTTGTCATATGCGATCAATTTGTTGACAGGACTTGGGGACGCCCTGACACATATTTCGACGGGCCACAAACAAAACATATAAGCGCTGCCCATCCTTACTGCCCAAACCTCAGACAATTGGCAATAGATACCGGAAAAGAAATGGGCATAACCATCCACGAAAGAGGAACCGTAGTGGTGATACAAGGTCCTAGGTTTTCTACTACGGCTGAGAGTAGATGGTTCAGTCAGATGGGTTGGCAGGTTATTAATATGACACAATATCCGGAGGTAATACTGGCCAGGGAACAGGGAATTTGTTATGCCAATATAGCATTGATCACTGATTATGATGCCGGATTGGAAGGAAACCAGGATATAAAACCGGTAACCGAGGAAGAGGTATTAAAGGTTTTTGAACAAAACAATGAAAAAGTAAAAAAACTTTTATTTAACATTATTGCCAAAATAGAGTTAGATAAGCATTGCAAGCATTGCGCAGAATGACCAGGCCAATAATTTTATACGGGAGGAACGAATAATGAGTTATCAACAAGCAATAGATGCAGCAAAGGAACATTTCGGTAAATTAGTGGAACAGCAGTTAAAGAGATTGGAGAATATAAAATCCCAAGGGGAATTTATCGATTATAGTAACTTGGATCAAGTAGTGATAGGCATAGTGGGTGGAGATGGAATAGGACCGTATATCACCGCCGAGGCCCACAAGGTCTTGGAATTTATATTGGCCGACCAGGTGAAGGCCGGCAAGGTTAAATTCAAGGTGATAGAGGGACTGACTATAGAAAACAGGGCAAAACATATGAAGGCCATACCCGATGATGTCCTGGAAGAGATTAAGAGTTGCCATGTTATATTAAAGGGACCCACTACTACACCGAGGGCCGGTGATAAGTGGCCCAATATAGAAAGTGCTAATGTGGCTATGCGGAAGGAACTGGACCTATTCGCCAATGTACGACCGGTGAAGGTGCCCAAGGAAGGTATTGACTGGGTTTTCTTCAGGGAGAATACCGAAGGAGCCTATGTTTTAGGTAGCGATGGTATAAAGGTAACCCCTGAATTGGCAGTGGATTTCAATGTGGTGACCGATGAAGGAACACGAAGAATTATCAGAGCCGCCTTTGACTATGCCAGCAAGAGCGGTGCAAACAAGGTTACCGTTGTTACTAAGGCTAATGTTGTTAAAACCACCGACGGTATGTTCCTAGACATTGCTAAGGAAGTAGCCAAGGAGTATCCTGAGGTAGAATGGGACGACTGGTACATAGATATAATGACAGCAAAATTAATTGACCCAAAAAGGAGGACCCAATTCAAGGTGTTGGTACTTCCAAATCTATATGGCGATATACTTACCGATGAAGCAGCCGAGTTTCAGGGCGGTGTAGGTACTGCAGGAAGTGCCAATATAGGAAAAAGATATGCTATGTTTGAAGCTATTCATGGCTCGGCGCCCAGGATGGTTGATGAGGGAAGGGCACAATACGCCGATCCCAGCAGTATTATAAGGGCAGCTTCCATGTTGTTGGAACACATAGGATACCGAAAAGAAGCGACCAATCTACAAATGGCCTTGGATATATGCGGTCAGTATGAAAAACGGTTGGTTATTACGGGCAGAGATGATGGAGCTACCAGCTCCCAGTTCTCTCAGTATGTTATGGACACGTTAAAAAGAGCCGACCTGGAAGATAAATGGAAGTCCTATTTATAAATGGTTTACATATAACACAGATAAAAGAACAGGGTTTAAGCAGTGGCCCCTGTTCTTTTACAATTAATTTTATAATATCATTCTAAAATCCCCGGAAAGTAATATATATATATTAGCATAATGCTTCGCAGGACTGTAAATGGGGGGGTATAAATGTCTAAAAAACCATTGATTTTTTTTATACCAAGAAGATCCTTTAAAAATATTATTATATTACTTGCAATTGTTATTTTTGTAATAATAATAGTAATCGCGTCAATAAAGCCATAATATATATGCGTAAAAAAATTTTGACAAGGTGGATTGATGTTGA
>JBMNSO010000152.1:0-4317 GCA_050945235.1 Mahellales bacterium | reverse complement strand
GCCCATATGTTTTTGCCCTTCATAAAGATGGGAAAGCCCTGTGGTATCTATCATCGCATCGATTCTTACCCAGCCTTGGTAACCTATATAGGGTACATCATATTGGACATCTATAATGTGGGAGTCGAACTGATAACGGTCCCGGGGACAGCCCACTGACGGCAGTACCAGCTGCTCCATGTCGAATTTGGGTACTATGGACAGCTTATCGATATCGATATTGCCGTCGCTGTCGATCCCCCAGCCCCTGCCTGGGTCGTCCTTGTAAAAAATTGCATATCCCCCATAGAAACTGCTGTAATAAGGCGATGATGGGTTAAAAATTTGGGAACTTCCCTTTAGAAAGTCAAAATGGCCGAAGGAATATAGAATGGTTAACTCGACGGCCTCTCCAACATATTCTAAGAAGGACTGGTCACCATTAAAAGTGAGCATAATGGGATACCAGTCCTTTTCCTTAGTTTCCATGCCCGACGGCACATAAAACTCAATACTTCGCCTATACAGGGCGCTTTCTCGGTGTTCTTTAATGTTATAAAGGTACATCACGCAATAACTTTTTAGGGTCTCCCATGGATAGCAATTAAAGGCTTGCAAAACAAGGGAGATCAGTAAAATAGCTACTGCTACAAAAAGAACCCAAATTCTGGTGGTGGTGGTTGTCCTTTTTGTATTATGCGGTAACAGCCTGCTCATCATTCTGATGTACTTTTCTTATAAGGATTAGGGGTGTTTGCTGATTCCCCTGTCCCGATGGGTTGTCCCCAATTAGTTTTGCCAGTGTATCTCTACTGTAAGGGATTTCTTTGTTGGTGCCCAATATCTGAACCGATAGGTCGTTGGCATCCACCACCATACAATCTATTCCCAGGGTATCCTTTATATCTTGGCAGGCCTTGTCCGGGTTTGAGGGTGCTAAAATACCTTTGTCACTATAGTATTCAAAGCCTACTACGCAGAATCCGTCGATGTTTCTTACACCATTTCCGGCTATGGCGTAAAATACTCCCTTTATGCCAAATAACTTGGTTATGGCGGACATAATTGCAGCAAACAGTATCCTTATCGGCCCTGCGATATTTATAGCCGCCTGCATTTTATATACATTGTCCATGGCCGGGCCGGCGGGATTTCTAAAGGCGAACCTAGACAATAGCTTTGCAAGCCGGCTTACCTTCATATTTTCCTTAAGGATGACATCCCCTTGGCACAGTGCCAATACCTTTTCGCCGATGGACAGTATGTCGCCTTCCCTGTAGTGGGGCACTGCATATTTTTTAACAAGCTCTATATAATCTTCCCCCATTTGTACAAAATGGGTTTTTATTGCATACCTGTAAAACCTTTGTCCGTCAACCTCTATTACCAATTGTTTACCTTTATTAGCCTGTAAAGTGATTTTTTCCGTCATTTTTCTCCCCCGTTTTTTGCTTATGATCTCTACTTAGTATTATACATTAAAAATCTTGGGTTGATATAGACAAAAGGCATTATTTTTCGTCACAATTTCTGACAGTTTTGGGGGAAACAAAAAGCCAAAGGAGCCGAGCTGGTAACGCTAATTGGTTAATTGTTATCCATTTCGCAGGAGGTTGCATCGGTTTGAGCAAGATACATTTTATTATAGTAATCCTCCAGCATCCTGGAGGCGGAAAACTGGTAATATGTAGTGTCTATGCTGGCCCTCATCATCTCCTGCCATTTTTCTTTGTTGCCGTAATAGGTGGGTATTATTTCTTCCATCAGTACCCTATACATTCCGTCAGCATCATGCCTGTCCTGGTCTTCAACGTTATAGGAGCTGTATCCGTCTCCAAACTGCCACCCATTGACGAAATGCTGGCAGGCCTCGGCCCACCAACCGTCCAAGGTACTGAAATTTAATACTCCGTTCATGGCGGCTTTCATGCCGGAGGTACCACTGGCCTCGTTGGGCCTCCTTGGGCAGTTGAGCCATATGTCACAGCCGGAGGTCATCATTTTGCTGATTGCCATATCGTAGTTTTCCAGGAACACGATCTGATTGGGGAATTTCCTGGCCATATATACCAGCCTTGAAACAATGTTCTTGCCATGGTGATCCTGGGGATGGGCCTTTCCTGAAAAGATAAATTGAATTTTACCTTCTTCTAGCAGGGGTAGTATCCGGTTTTCATCCCTGAAGATAAGGTTGGCCCTTTTATAGGAAGTGGCCCTTCTGGCAAACCCCACCAGCAGGATGTTTTCCTTAAGGACTATATTGGTTTTTTGGGCAACATAGTCTATCAATTGCTTTTTCAGCTCATTGTGTACCGATAGAATATCGCCGTTATTATTGAATGCCTCAATGATTTTTTCATTGGCCCAGGTACCGTTATGTACGCCGTTTGTAACGCTTATTACAGGCGCGCCGCACCATGTATCCTTCCACATATTTCGGGTGGTTTCACCATGGAGCTCGGATACGGCATTGGCGATTTTGGATAGCCTAAGGCCTGCTACCGTCATATTGAAGGGCACATCCCCCAGGGCAGCCATTTTTTCAAAGGGCAGGCCATTGTAAGCCCCCGCCCTTTCCAGTAAGGGATGGTCGTGGAATTCGTTACCTTCCTTTACCGGGGTATGGGTGGTGAAGACTATATTCTTTCTTACGGCGGTCCAAGCCTGATCAAAGGACATGTTCTCCTGTTCCATCTTTTCCCTTATAAGTTCTATGCCGGCAAAGATCGCATGACCCTCATTGAAATGGTATATATCAACATCAATATCCAGCGCCCTTATGGCCCTAATACCCCCGATGCCCAGCACCATTTCCTGGGGTATCCTTTTTTCGCTAAAACCGCCATATAACTGGTCGGTTATCTGCCAGCCCTCGTTATCATCGATATCCGCATCCAACAAGTATAATGGGGCGTTGTCGAATTGCTCTGTTTTAAGCACCTTGCAAACAATATCCCGCCCGTATATGTTTACACCTACCCTAGTTCCGGTATCTTCCAAAAAATCGTACTGAAAGGTAGGGAAGGTATCATATGGGTATCCCTGATCATTTATATACTGTTGAGTATAATCCTGTTTCCATAAAAGTCCTATACCTATGACCGGTTTTTCCAAATCCTTGGCGGCCTTTAAATAATCCCCGGCCAATATGCCCAATCCCCCTGAATAGATTTTAAAATCAGGAGACAGACCAAATTCCATACAAAAATATGCTACCCTAGGTAGTTTATCCTTTTCCAAAAGAATTTTCCCTCCTTCAATATACAAGGCTATTAAATAATATATACTTCATTTTTACCAGATTGTACTTTAGATATTCGCCAAACAAAAAAGTACCCGGTGGCCGGGTGTCATAGGATAAAATTACATGGCAAAGGGCGAGTGAAGTTTATGTAAACTGATGTTATAATGTGTAATATCATATCTTTTTTTAAAAGCCAGAGGAAGGGGAGAGCGTGGGGTATTATGAAAAAAAAGTCTATAGTATTTATTGCAATTATATGTGTGATAGTGATTATTGGGGGTATCGCCATAGCCAAATGGCAAGGCAATACGGTGGATACCGGACAGCAGGACCCTCAACCGCCCAAAGGTGGACAACAAAGGGCAGATGAACAGCAGCAGGCTGATGACCGGGAGGATAAAGACCAGCTTCCGGCAACCGGCGCAGAGGCCGAGGATGAACAGCAAGGGAAGGAAGAAGACCAAAACCGGGATTTAGTGTATATAAGTGCCAGCAGGTTAAGGATTAGACAGGAGCCCTCCACCGATGCCGATATTGTGGACAGCCTGGTCAAGGGATCGGCTGTGGCTATTATTGGAGAGAAAACCTTGGAAAACGGGGAACTGTGGTATAATATAGAATTCAATGACGGGAAAAATAATGTAACGGGCTGGATAAACTCTGAATTTGCGGTGGAAAACAGGGAGGACTTGCTGGACGAAACCTATAAACGGTTAGACTTTTCACCCCAAGAGAAGGTCCGGGAGTATCCCAACAACCCTAGGGTAAAAACCAAGGGAATATACTTGACCATATATTCTGCAGCGGGCAGCAGGGTGGATTCATTAATTGAAATGGCGAAAAGAACCCAGATTAATACCTTTGTAATCGATGTCAAGGAAGATAAGGGGTTGGTACTCTTCCCCAATGAAACGGCTGAAAAATACAGCCCAAAGGCAAACCAACAGGCCCCACTCAAGGATATACAAGGCCTTATGAAAAAGCTCAAGGATAATGGTATATATACCATTGCCAGGATTGTATGCTTCAAAGATCCCACCTATGTAGGGCAATTCCCCGACAGGGCGATATTTGATAAAAGGACGGGCAAGCCA
>JBMNSO010000151.1:0-4364 GCA_050945235.1 Mahellales bacterium | reverse complement strand
TAGGGTGGCACCGCGAGGAGTATCCTCGTCCCTTGTCAGGGACCGGGGCTTTTTTATTTTCAAAGGATAAAGGAGGAAAAGAGATGCTTACAAGGGCACCAAGAGGTACCAGAGATACCCTACCTTCACAGATATATAAATGGCATCATGTTGAAAACACGATAAGGAAGCTATGTTCGTGCTACGGCTACCGTGAAATACGGACACCTGTTTTTGAGCATACCGAACTATTTGAACGGGGTGTGGGAGGAACCACGGATATTGTCCAGAAGGAAATGTACACCTTTACCGATAAGGGCAATAGGAGCCTTACCCTGAAACCCGAAGGTACCGCAAGCGTTGTGCGGGCCTTTATTGAACACAAATTATATGCCGATACCCTACCCCTTAAAATGTATTATCTATCTCCGGTGTTCAGATACGAAAGACCGCAGGCTGGAAGGCTTAGGGAACACCATCAATTTGGGGTGGAAGCCTTTGGGTCCCAGTCACCTTCCGTGGATACGGAAATAATAGACCTTGCAATGACCCTTTTTGACACCCTGGGGATAAACAATTTACAACTTAATATTAACAGCATCGGCTGCCCCAAGTGCAGGAAAGATTACAATGCCGCCCTTAAGGCATATCTTAATAACAATAAGGAAAGCCTTTGCGGTACGTGCAGAGATAGGCTGGAAAAAAATCCGATGAGGATTATCGACTGTAAAGAGCCAAAGTGTCAAACATTAATAGACGAAGCGCCCTTAATACTGGATTATCTATGCGGTGAATGCAACAGGCATTTTGAGGAACTACAGCGCTATTTAAAGGCACTGGATTATTCATATGTTATAAACCCCAGGATAGTAAGGGGTTTAGACTATTACACAAAGACAGTATTTGAAATAATATCAAATGATATAGGTGCCCAGGGTACAGTATGCGGTGGCGGCAGGTACGACGGTTTGATAGAGGAATGCGGAGGACCGGCCCTTCCAGGCGTGGGGTTTGGCTTGGGTCTGGAAAGGTTGTTAATGATAATGGAGCACCAAGGCATTGAAATACCTGAACCGGTGTATAACGATGTATCCATTATATCCATCGGCGATGAAGGGTATTTAAAGGCCTTTTCCCTGGCTTCACGGTTAAGGGCATCGGGGGTCGCCACGGAAATAGACCACATGGGGAAAAGCATAAGGGCCCAGTTTAAGAAGGCGGATAAGCTAGGTTCAAGGTTTTGCATTATTATAGGGGAAGAAGAACTGTTAAAATCGAGATTCAAGGTAAAAAACATGCTAACCGGCAGTGAAGAGGAAATGGACGAAACCAGCATAATTCAGTATTTCAAAGAAACCATTAAATAGGCGGAGGTATAATTGTCATGGACTTAATGAAGGATATGAAACGCACCCATATGTGCAGTGAATTAAATAAAAACAATGTCAATAAAAGGGTTACTTTAATGGGCTGGGTACAGACCCGGCGGGATTTGGGAGGCTTGATCTTTATAGATTTAAGGGATCGAACCGGTATAATGCAGGTGGTTTTCGATGCTAATAGGTTTAATGAATCCTTTGATAAAGTTGAAAGCCTTAGAAATGAGTATGTTATTGCCGTATCCGGCTTGGTTGTAGAAAGAAGCGAAGAAACAAAAAATCCTAAAATTCCTACGGGGGATATAGAACTATCGGCCAGTGAATTAAGGATACTAAATAAGTCAGATACACCACCCATTTATATAGAAGAGAATAGCAAGGTATCGGAAGCCCTGAGACTGAAATACAGGTACCTTGACCTAAGGCGTCCAGATATGCAAAAAAATATAATGCTGAGACACAAGGTGAAAACCATAACTAGGGATTTCTTCAACAGGAATGGATTCATAGACATTGATACTCCCATACTTACAAAAAGTACTCCCGAAGGGGCACGGGACTATCTGGTGCCCAGCCGGGTACATCCCGGAAAGTTTTATGCCCTGCCTCAGTCGCCCCAGTTGTTTAAACAACTGCTTATGGTGTCCGGGTTTGACAGGTACTACCAAATCGCAAAATGTTTCAGGGACGAAGATTTAAGGGCAGACAGGCAGCCGGAATTTACGCAGATCGATGTGGAAATGTCCTTTGTGGATATAGACGATATAATATCCATAAATGAAAAGTTGCTATATGAAATCTTCAAAGAAACCATAGGCAAAGAAATTACACTGCCCATAAAGAGGATGACATATGACAGAGCTATGGAGCTGTATGGTACGGATAAGCCCGATACAAGATTCGATATGACTTTGAAAAACCTAAGCGATATAGCTGGAAAATGTGATTTCAAAGTTTTCAGGCAGGCAGTTGAAAAGGGCGGCAGCGTAAGGGGTATTAATGCCAAGGGGTGCGGTGCTTCCATGGGCCGAAGGGAAATCGACGGCTTGGTTGAACTTGCCAAAGAATTCGGGGCAAAGGGAATGGCATGGATAAATATAACGGAGAACGAATTGAAATCGCCAATAACCAAGTTTTTCTCAGAGGATTTGATGGGAGAGATTGTATCCAGGATGGAAGGCCAGCCGGGCGACCTGCTAATGTTTATTGCAGACAAAGACGACATCTCCTTTTCCGTCCTGTCTCAATTAAGGTTGGAATTGGGAAGGCGCCTAGGCCTTATAGACAAGGATAAGCTGGAGTTTTTATGGATTACCGATTTCCCATTGTTTGAGTATGACCAAACCGAGAAGAGGTTTGTATCAAAGCATCATCCCTTTACTTCACCGGCAGACGATGATATAAACCTGCTGGACACCGATCCCGGTGCAGTCAGGTCCAAGGCCTATGACATTGTGTTAAATGGCGTGGAATTGGGTGGTGGAAGTATTAGAATACATGACCAGGAAGTTCAGCAAAGGGTGTTTAAGGTGCTGGGCTTTAGTAAAGAAAGGGCATGGGAACAATTTGGGTTCCTACTGGAGGCTTTTAAATACGGTACTCCGCCCCATGGCGGGATTGCCTACGGCCTGGATAGGTTGATTATGCTTCTTGCTCAGCAAAATAGTATTAGGGATGTCATACCCTTTCCCAAGGTACAAAATGCGTCCTGCCTGATGACAGAGGCGCCTAATACCGTTGAAAATAAACAATTGAAGGAATTGCATATAAAGTTAGATGAATAGGTAAAATATAAATGGAATGGGAATATATTGGGGGATATTAGCACTTGATTAAACGAAACTCATGTGTTATTATAAAATAAAGTTAGACAGAACCCCTGCTGTGCCCGTGTTAAGTGGTCATGTTTTGAGCCAACACCAATAGAAAGGGAATCCGGGCTCTATATGCAGCATATATGCCTTGTTTCTTAACAAGGAAATATAAAGCATATAGGAGGATACCCACCTGCGAGAGCAGGTTCAAAACAACCATTAGACGACATAGTGGGGGAGCACGCAGTTATAATATAAAGATTTTAAAAAAATGATTTAACCGATAAAAAGGGGATACTATATATAGTAACTCCTTTTTTTATTTTGTATTTTATCCTTGACAATACCGTAATATGGTATTAAAATATATACAAAACCATACGAGGGTAGGGTATATAAAATGGATAATGAGAACAGAACTAAAGAAGATATAATTAACAGGCTAAAAAAGATTGAAGGCCAGGTAAAAGGTATACAAAGGATGGTCAATGACGAAAAATACTGCGTCGATATCCTGGTCCAGATTGCTGCTGTTAGAGCGGCCATTAACAAGGTTGGAGGCATAATACTAAAACAACACACCCTGGGTTGTATTAAAAAGGGGCTGGACTGTGAAGATCGCGAAGATAAAATAGAAGAATTAATCGGCGTTTTTATGAAATTCATGAATTAACGGTGAACAAGATGAAGGAATTAGGTAAAGTAGTGAAGGTTGAAGAAGAATATGTTGAAATCTCTATAAAACGGACCAGCGCTTGTGATAAATGCAAGAGGTGTATCAGTGCCGAAGCCCGAGATCAAATGCTATTAAGGGCAAGGCCCTATGAAAATGCCAGCATAGGTGATATTGTAGAAATTGATCAAAAGGGCTCCACCTTCCTATCGGCAGTATTTACAGCATACATTATTCCATTGATCGCCTTTGTAATAGGTACTGTCATAGGGTATTATGTCTTTGCTGCCCATAGCCATGGTACAAAGGAACTTTATAGCATACTTTTAGGGTTGCTCTTTATAGCCGTTAGTTATTTAATAATTAGTTATATTGATAAAAGGTATTTTAAAAAAAGCGGGAAATTCCTTCCACGGGTAAAACCCATCAATTCTAAGAAAGGAGAATGATTATGTCAGGGGATAAGGTATTAACAATTGATAATGAAAACTTCGAGCAGGAGGTGATCAATTCAGACAA